>VGDC01000377.1 GCA_016869895.1 Alphaproteobacteria bacterium | reverse complement strand
GGATTTTGATGGATTCCTTCAACCCGCGCAGATTCAGGTATGTCAGGAAGACGACCACACACATCTCCACCGAGAGTTTATAGACCTGCATCTCTATCGGCAGAATGCTGAAGAATGAATCGATGCCGCTGGCGATCGATATGGCGATGGTCAAGACATAGTCGATGAGCAGGGCAGAGCCGGACACAAGGCCTGCGCGCGCGCCAAGAAGCGTGCTGGCGACGCGGTATCCGCCGCCGCCCTTGGGGAACAGCTCGATGACCTGCAGATAGGAGAAGCTGATGAGGAAGACGGTGATGCCCGTCGCCAATGCCAGCAGCAAGGCCAGTTGCGGATGGTCTTGCAAGACGATGAACGCTTCCTCCGGCCCGTAGCTGGAGGAGGAGATGCCATCCGCCCCTAAGCCTATCCAGGCGAAGAAGGTGATGAGCGCGATGTGTTTTCGGGTGTTGTGATCAAATGGATCAAGGGGTTTGCCCAGCCAGAAACGCGAAAGCGATTCTTTTGACATATAATCGGGTACGCCGTTGTTGATGATGCCCATCCATTACACCCGCTGTATCGAATTGGCAATAGGGATTATTTTGCACTGCAAAACCCGCATTTATGCTTGCATTCCTGCCAAACAGGGGTATGTTACGCGCACCATTCGAACCCCTAATAAGAAAAAGGGAATACCCATGTCTGTCACGCCTCTCGCCGCCGAAAACGAAGTGGACTATAAAGTCGCCGACATCAGCCTCGCCAAATGGGGTCGCAAGGAGATCAACCTTGCTGAAACCGAGATGCCCGGTCTTATCGCGCTGCGTGAAGAATTCGGTATCCAGCAGCCGCTGAAAGGTGCGCGCATCGCAGGCAGCCTGCACATGACCACCCAGACCGCCGTGCTCATCGAAACGCTGACCGCTCTTGGCGCGGAAGTGCGTTGGTCGAGCTGCAACATCTTCTCCACGCAGGATCAGGCCGCTGCCGCAGTCGCCGCCGCTGGCGTGCCCGTCTTCGCTTGGAAAGGCGAGACCGACGAAGAATACGATTGGTGCTTGGAGCAGACCATCACCGGCCCGAACGGCTGGTTCCCCAACATCCTGCTGGATGATGGTGGCGATCTGACCAAAGTCATCCACGACAAATACCCGCATTTGCTGGCAGACATCGTCGGTGTTTCGGAAGAGACCACCACGGGCGTGATGCGCCTGTATGAAATGGCGCAGCAGGGCAAGCTGAAGATTCCAGCCATCAACGTCAACGACGCAGTGACCAAATCCAAATTCGATAACCTCTATGGTTGCCGTGAGTCGCTTCCCGATGGCCTGAAACGCGCGACCGACATCATGATCGCGGGTAAAATCGCCGTTGTGGGCGGTTATGGCGATGTGGGTAAAGGCTGCGCATCCGCATTGCGCGGTCAGGGCGCACGCGTCCTCGTCACCGAGATCGACCCTATCTGCGCCCTTCAGGCCGCGATGGAAGGTTATGAGGTGACCACCATGGATGAAGCCGCGGCACAGGGCGACATTTTCGTCACCGCGA
>VGDC01000376.1 GCA_016869895.1 Alphaproteobacteria bacterium | reverse complement strand
GCAATACCGCGCCGGAGACATCGGCACGCCGGGGCATGTCTTCCCGCTGATGGCGCGTGACGGCGGCGTTCTGGTGCGCGCCGGACACACCGAAGCGGCAGTGGACATCGCCCGCCTCGCAGGCCACGGCCCTTCCGGCGTCATCTGCGAAATCATGAAGGATGATGGCGAAATGGCACGCTTGCCGGATTTGCTCATCTTCGCGCGGGAACATAACCTGAAAGTCGGCAGCATCGCCGACCTCATCGCCTATCGCCGCCGCACCGAACGCCTCGTCGAGCGCATCATCGAAACACCGTTCAAAAGCGCATTCGGCGGCGAATGGAACATGATCGTCTATGCCAGCCGCATGGAATACGCCGAACATGTCGTACTCGTGAAAGGCCATATCCGTCAGGATACCCCCACGCTGGTGCGCATGCATGCGTTGGATGTGCTTTATGACGTGCTCGGCGACACATTCGAAGGCAAGGGCAGCCAGCTTCCTCCCGCCATGGAGGCTATCGAAGCGCATGGCAGCGGGGTCATCGTGCTCCTTCGCCCGCCGTATAAAACCGCCGTATCGGAACGTCTGCTGTCCCGCATCCACGGCTCCACCCCCAGTTTCAACCTGCGGGATTACGGCATCGGCGCGCAGATTCTGGTGGATTTGGGCGTGCGCGAAATGACGCTGCTGTCCAACTCCCAGAAACAAATCATCGGTTTGGATGGTTATGGCCTCAAACTCGCCGGATACCAGCCCATACACAGCGAATCGGAGTGATAGCATGACCAAAATCCTCATCGTCACCGCCAGTTTCTATACCGACATCACCGCTGATTTGCTTCAGGGCGCGACACAGGCTTTGGAGAAAGCTGGTGCGACCTATGACGTGGTGGACGTGCCCGGCGCGCTGGAGATTCCCGTCGCCATACGTCTTGGCATCGAAAGCGGCAAATACGATGGCTATGTCGCGCTTGGCTGCGTCATCCGTGGCGAGACCAGCCATTACGACACCGTCTGCAACGAAAGCGCGCGCGGCATCATGGAGCTGACGCTCAAGCACATGGCCGCCATCGGCAACGGCATCATCACCGTGGAGAACGACGCGCAGGCCTATGCCCGCTCCCGCGTCTCCGAGAAGAACAAAGGCGGCGGCGCGGCGGAAGCCTGCCTTGCCGTGCTGGACATCAAACGTAAATTCGGCTTTTTGAAACGAGTGGAAGCATGACAGAGACCCCCGCAGCCCGTCGCGGCTCCGCCCCCAATAAATCCCTGCGTCGTAAATCCGCCGCGCGGCTTTCCGCCATCCGCTCGCTCTATGCCCAGCATTTCGCAGGCGAAGAGGCGGAAGTGACCATCGACGCTTGGGCGGATGCCATCCTCGCGCAGGAGCAGGCCTCCATCACCGAGAATGACGACGAGACCGCCCTGACCGATGCGCCCGAACGCGCTCTGCTGGTGACGCTACTCGAAGCCGAGCGCATGAACCGCACCACCATCGACAAGCATATTCGCGATTCCATGGGCGAGAAATGGACGGCGGAACGCCTCG
>VGDC01000375.1 GCA_016869895.1 Alphaproteobacteria bacterium | reverse complement strand
CGCTCATCTGCTCCTTCATGACGCTGGAGCATGTGTCCGACCCCGGCGTACTGGTGGGCGATGCGCATACATTGCTGGAAAGCGGCGGCATGGTCGCCGTGGTGGTGCATGACTGGCGCGCACCTCTGAACCGCCTGCTCGGCCTCAAATCGCCCATCATCGACGTTGAGCACCTGCAACTCTTCAGCCCTTCGTCGCTCCGCCGACTGCTGGAAAGCCGTGGCTTCCGAGATGTGGAAGTGAGAAGCATCACCAATTCCTACGCACTGCGCTACTGGGTGCGCCTCACCCCGCTGCCCGTCGGCCTGAAGAACACCATCATCCGCCTGTTGGAATGCTTGCGCATCGCCGACCTGCACCTCCCCTTCCGGGTCGGCAATATGCTCGGCACCGGCTTCAAAGCATAAGGAAAACACCATGACACAGAACACCACCAAGAAGAATGTCAGCCAGTTCGATGCGGATGTCGCCGCCACCGGCTCTTACGCTTACACCACCGAGAAACTCTCCGCCAAACTGGCGAACAAACGCATCAGCGATGCCATCGCATCGGCCTATGATTTCCGTGGCAAATCCGTGCTAGACCTCGGCTGCGGAGATGGCACCTACACCCTCGATTTCCCTGCCCTCGGCATCAAGGACATCCTCGGCGTCGATCCCGCCGAAGTCGCCATCGCCTCCGCCCAGAAGAAAGCCGCTGATGCGGGACTCAGCGATAAAGTCAGCTTCGTGGTGGGGAATATCTATGACCTGCGCGCCGCCGTGGGCGACCGCCGCTTCGACATCATCGTGCTGCGCGGCGTGCTGCACCATCTGCCGGATGCGAAACAGGCCATCGCCGCCGTCGCGCCCTTCGCCGATGCGGTGCTGGTGCTGGAGCCGAACGGGTATAACCCCGTGCTGAAACTGCTGGAGAAGGTCTCCACCTATCATGTGGAGCACGAAGAGCAATCCTTCCTGCCCGGCACCATCAAGTCATGGTTCAAGGACGCAGGCATGAAGGTGGAGCACACCAGCTACGTCAACCTCGTGGCGATGTTCTGCCCCGACTGGTTCGCCAAGACCTGCAAAGCCTTCGAGCCTGTGGTGGAGCGCATTCCCGTGGTGCGCGAAATCGCCTGCGGCCAGCTGCTCCTCGTCGCCAAGCATTGAGCATGAATGGTTTCGGTGCACAACCTTGGACGTTGCTTTCAGGCTTCATCATGACGATGACCGTCGTGCAACTGCTCTATAAACTCGCAGGAGAATATTCCCTTTCCCATGCGGGGCTGGTTGCGGGTTGGCTGCTGAATCCTTATCTCATCGGCGCATTCGCGCTGCTAGCTGTCGCGATGCTTCTATGGTTGCTGACGCTGAAACGCATGCCCTTGTCCCGTGCTTATCCGTGGACAGCCGCCATATACGTGCTCACCCCCCTGTGCAGCACGCTGCTTTTCCATGACCCGCTATCACTGCGTTATGCCGCAGGCATGGGCTGTATCGTCGCAGGAATCGCCATCACCGCACAAAGAGCGGAGCAGCCAGTATGACCTTTTTCGAGCT
>VGDC01000374.1 GCA_016869895.1 Alphaproteobacteria bacterium | reverse complement strand
AATGTTTTACTATAAGTCTGATTAATGGTTATTATCCGTAATATCCTGCGGAGACATCGAGCGGGTCACGATTTTCTCTATCTCCCGCCAGATGGCCTCGTGGTTGCGTTCCGCTTTACCGCCCGGCCAGAGGATTCTGCAATCCCCCACCTGCAATTTCGGGTCTGCCTCGACCACCAGTTCCTGTCCCGTGCGGCGGTGCTCCGCCAGATAGGCCTTCAAGGGTTCGACCAGCGAAGGCGTGATGGACACGCGCAAGGTATTCTCGCCTCCCAGCATGTTGAGGCATTCGCTTATCATCGGCTCCACCGCACCTAAAGGCTGCGCTGTCAATGCATTACCTGCCAGCTTACGGGCCAGAAGCAGCACCAGCGTGCCAACCTCCTTACGCTGCTGCTTGGCGGCTTCCGCCACTGCCGCCAGCTCCACATCAAGCTTTGCATTCAGCGCGACGAAGGTCGCCTGCAACTGCTGCGTCAACTGCTGAGAGCCGATGTCAATCATCGCTTCCGCATCCCGGCGGCCATCGGCGCGCCCCTGTTCATAAGCCTCTTGGCGGATAGCCGCCAGTTCTTCTTCGCTGATAGCGGGCTCTTCCACCACCTCGACCGCCGCCTCCACGAGCTCTGCCGCTGACACCGCAGAAGGAAATGCTGGCACGAAGGCGTCTTCAGGCGAAATCTTCGACTCAGGTGCCGAAAAGTCTTTCAACGTGAATGGTTTATATTCAAACCTGCTTGCCATCGGTTTTCCCATGGGGTTAGTAAATCAACTGTTCGGTGCCGTTCGCGTCGGCTATGATGATTTCGCCCTTCGCTGCGAGGTCTTTGGCGATATTCACGATATACATCTGCGCCTCGTCCACATCGCGCAGACGCACAGGACCCATCGCTTCCATATCCTCGCGCAGGATTTTCGACGCGCGCTCCGACATGTTCGAGAAGAAGAGATCCTTGATGTTCTCCGAAGCACCTTTGAGCGCCACGGCCAGTTTGTCTTTGTCCACGCTGCGCATGACCGCCTGAATACCCGAAGGATCGATCTTGATGAGATCCTCGAAGGTGAACATGAGCGCGCGGATGCGTTCGGCGGATTCTGTGTCGCGGTCTTCCAAGGTGGACATGAAGCGCGTTTCGGTGTTGCGGTCGAAATTGTTGAAGATTTCCGCCATCATCTCGAAGCTGTCGCGACGCTGCGTTCTGCCAAGGTTGTTCATGAACTCGACGCGGAGCGTGTTCTCGATACCCTGCAACACCTCTTTCTTAATGGCCTCCATAGAGAGCATACGGGTGACGACTTCCATGGCGATGTCTTCCGGCATCACAGAAAGCACGCGCGCGGCATGGGCGGGGGTGATTTTGGACAATACAAGCGCAATGGTCTGCGGATATTCGTTCTTCAGGTAGGCCGCGAGGATTTCCTCGTTCACGTTGCCCAGCTTCTCCCACGTCGTGCGTCCCGCTGGGCCACGGATGTCCTCCATGATCTCATCCACGCGGTCTTTGCCGAGCACTTTCATCAGCAGTTTCTCGGTGCCTTCGGTGTTACCCACGATACCGCCGGACT
>VGDC01000373.1 GCA_016869895.1 Alphaproteobacteria bacterium | reverse complement strand
ATAAAATGCTGCTAACTTTTTATCCTCGCATTTAAGAGGATTCCCATGACTGGACGTCACCGTTTCCGCACACCTGATGCCCATGCTTTACCAGAAGATTTAACGCTTTTCAAAGCAGTGAATGAGTTGGCACGCGCTTGCGGTGTGCCGGACGTTGATGCAGGTTCATGTGTCATGCGCCCTGTGGTGGAGCGCGACGAGCAGCTACGTGTGGAGTTCCATGGCGAAAGCCTGACGGTCGGCGCGCAGGCGCAGGCGTTCAAGCAAGCCTTGGTCGAAGCGGGCTGCTTCGCGGCGGATAGCATCAAGGAATCACCCTATAAAATCGCCAAAGAAGGTGGGGTGATGTTCTACCCTTCCGAGAAAGATTATTTCGGCCATACCTTATTGATTCCCATCGAAGAGAACGGCGGCATCACTGCCCTTGCAGGAAAAGTCAGTTCAGCAGCCAGCCGGACGCGCGAGGAGAATCTTCTGAACGGCCAGCCCGTTGAAGGCGCGAAATTCCGCATCACTCAGGAAGAAAAACTCGCGGAAAGCATCAAAAAATATGCTGAAACGGTGGATTTCCCGAAATCCCGCATTGATGAACAGCTTTCCGCTCCCGGAGTCACATTTGAGGGCGACACACTTCGCGTCTCCGTGCGTGCGAAATTCCATGGTGAGAAACGCGCTGAACGCCCTTCCCAGACCGCCATGCAGCAGCTGGCCAGCTTCCAGAGCAAAGTCTATCAGGAAGTACTCGGCGAGAAGCCAGTGGGACTTTCGGTGAAATCCCGCGATGGGCAGTGGATTGCGCGCGGCGGGTTCGAAGGTTATGACGGCACGACCGAGTTCTCACTGGACACTAAAGCCCACGGCGGCATCCACGCACTGACTGCGAAATTCGATGCCGCAACGGAAAAACACTTGGCCGAACATCCGAAGGATACGCGCTTCCAAGATGGCATCCGCGCCGAGCGCGAAGCCATTGCCAATGAACAAAGGAGCCGCTGATGGGCATTTTCACACGCAAAAAAGACCCTGTTCACAAGGCGCGTTTAGAATATGCAGAGGCAGTGAAACGCTGGGATAAGCTGGAAAAAGCCGTGTTGGATTTCGCGGCGGAGAGCGGGGCGGATCTGCGTCCGTTCAAACCGGTCGTGCACCAGATGAGCAAGCAAGGATTGCGCATCATTCTGGAAGCACCGGAAACTCCCGAATCGAAAAAGACCCTGCTGCAGGCATGGAAGAACATCGAACGCCGCGCGATTTATCCTACTGTATCGGATGAGAAATATGCGTTCTCTGGCCCCGATGGCACGAAGGACATGACCCATGAAATCCGCATTCCCCTTGACCGCTACGAAGAAGCGCATGGCCCTTACATGGATAATAACGTGGAAGACAAGCTCACCCAGCGTATTCAGGATGCCGTGAAAGCGGAGAGAATCCACCAGCGTCAGGCTCAGCGCAATGAGGACGTGGATTACCGCACGCGCCTTGCCGAAGAGCGCAGCGGCCCTTCCCGCCCAGGCAGGATTCGCGGCTGATTTGTATCCTTAGCGCAACACCTGATGCATTTTAGCA
>VGDC01000372.1 GCA_016869895.1 Alphaproteobacteria bacterium | reverse complement strand
GGAGGTCACGCAGGCGCTTCGCCGATTCCATCTGCAACTTCTGTTGGAAAAGGCGGCTTTGAATCTGCTCCACAGGAGGCAATTCGGCGGGTTTCTCGACGCGCTCACACAGCTGCACGAGGTGGATTCCCTCCGGCGTCGCGAAGGGTTCGGTCACGTCGCCCACGCGCAGGTTGGCGAGCATCGCCTGAATCTCGCCCTGCAACTCGCGGAACTCGACACGCTCGTATTTCACCTCGAATTTCAGGTCTTCCATCGCTTCCATGCCTGCGACCTGCTCTTGCATGCAGTTGCCGGGATGGCGCGCCACTTCGCGGGCGATGCCCAGCAGCAACTGCGCTTCCTGTGGTTCTGCGGTCTCCTTGAGCTTCATGACGATCTGTTTAAGGAGGACTTCGCTATCAGCCACCTTCTTCAGGTTCGACTGGCGTTTATCGTTCAATTTGATGATGTGATAGCCCGTCGCACTGCGCAGGATGGGGCTGACGCCATCCTTTTCCAAAGCCGAAACGGCACGCGCAAGTACAGGCTCTAGCTGGTGCAGCTGCACCCAGCGGTATTGGTTTTGTTCGACCAGTTCCGCGCCGCCTGCGGAGAACTGCGCGGCCAAAGCCGTGAAGTTCGCGCCGCCGGTGATGTCGGTCGCCAGCTGCTGTGCGAGTTTCTGGGTCTCTGCATCGTCTTCGGGCTTGTCCACGGGAAGGACGATGGAAGACAGGTTATATTCGGTCACTTCCTTGCCTGCGGCGATGCTCTCGCGCTCGCGGTTGATCTCATCGGTGCTGACACGCACACGGCTGCGCAGGTTCTGCGCCACCACTTTCGACCAGGCAATCTGCGCGCGCGCCTGCGATTCCACCGTTTCCACCGGCACGCCACGGCTGGCGAGGAACTGCTGGAAAGCACCGTCAGGCAGGCGGCGTTGGGCGTTGATGCTGGTGATGGCGGCGTCCACCTCTTCATCGGGCACGTTGATGTTCAGGCGGGCGGCCTCCTGCAACTGTAACTGCTCGTCCACGAGCCCGCGCAACACCTGAACCGCCATGCGACGCTGCACTTCCGGCGTAGCTTCAATACCCGAAGTCGCCACCGCAAGACGGATGCGCGCGCCAAGGTCATCGGTGGTGATGATGCTGTTGTTCACCACCGCCGCGATCTGCACCGGCTCTTGCGCCTTGGCATGACCGCTCCACAACAGCGTTGCCATCAGCGAAAGGGAAAGAATGCGTTTCATGGACGTCATGGCGATACCATCAGTTCAGGTTCTTGAGGAATGCTTCGACGCGGAACGCGGTCGACGGCTCTACGTCTCGGTCTTCGATATAGGTACGCACGACGCTGCTGTTCACGGTGATGCACTCGTTGTGATAGACGAGGCCGCTGCCCACGTTAATCCACCCGCCGTTGTCGGACAGGTCATAGCGGCTGACACCGGAAAGCATCCAGTTCTCGTTCAGCTTCACCGTGGCCGCGCCGCGCACCTCGTCGCTGTTGCGGAGATAAGGGTCGCTGGAGATGCGGATGTAGTTGGCAGAGACGGACACTGGCCCGGCGCGAAGAAGTCCGTTCAGCT
>VGDC01000371.1 GCA_016869895.1 Alphaproteobacteria bacterium | reverse complement strand
CGGCACGCACCATTGGCACAAATTCCTGAAACCCGCCGAAATCATCCTGCCGCTGGAGCAATACGGCGCGAAAACGCAGGATGTGACGGGGATGGTCTATAACCCCATCTCCGGCGCATGGCGGATGGATGGCAGGCAGCTCGATGTGAATTACATCCTGAGTGCGAAAAAGGTGGCGTGATGGTCATGAAATTGTCACGGAAAGTGGCTATGTTGTGAACACCATGCTTCCGAAAGTTCATATGCCACCCGTCTCCGACGATAGCCCAGATCTCGAATCGCTGATGGTGAAAATCCGCGATAACGGCAACTTCGCGCATGATTATCTGTATTACGAGAACACCCAATTCACCGATGACGATGTGGTGCGGCTGGCGGATGCGCTGCGCACCAATACCAGCCTGAAGGGCATCACGCTTCGCAACATGGACAAGGTGGGCGACAAAGGCAGCATAGCACTGGCGGAAGCGCTGGAGGGCAATCCGCGCATCGAAATCATCGGCTTAGCCAACAATATCATGACCGATGCCTCCGCTGCTGCATGGGCGAAGACCTTACGCAAAAGCCAGACCCTGCGCGACGTGACCTTCGGCAAGAACGAGATGACCGAGACAGGCCAGGAACAGCTGTTCGCCGCTACACTGGAGAGCCAGAACCCGAACCTCATCAGCCTGTGGACTTATCTGACGAATCCACCGCCCGTGAAACAGATGCTGGATGGCAACCGCCGGAATGCGTGGAACTTGGCGGAAGACATCATCGCGCACCCTGACAGATTGAGCGCGGAGCAACTACGGACGCTCGACCGTTGCGCACCGACGGTGATGATACAAGCACGTTCGCAGGCCACCTCGCTTAAGGTGGAGGCCGATCCAGAGACCTATACGCCCGATTATGCTGATGCGCTGCTGGGCAAACTGCCCGCCCTGCCGCCGGAAGGCGCGAGCTTCGCAGAAGCGTTGTTCACCGCCGATGAACGTGGCTATGCGCCGCTGGACAACCCACGCCTCTGGGCATCCACCGAAGCCGCCAAACAAAGCCTTGACCGCCTGCCCCATGATGAAAGCACGCTGACCAAACCCACTTTACGCGGCGGCACAATCCTTGATGCGGCGGTGCATGCCATTCCGGCAGAGGAGTTGGTGGGCTATTTCAACGATAAAGGCGTGCGCTTCACTCAGAAATGGCTGCTGGATGAACGGCAGAAACCCACGCCTTTCTTCCAGAAACTCATCGATTCCGGCAAAGCCCCCGCACTCTTCACCTCCTCCAACTGGTCGGCATCCAGCTCCCACGGGATGCGCGCCGCATTCGCCCATCTGCCGGAGCCGCAACAGGAGCGGGTCGGCATGGCGCGCCTGCTGCAAGACCTGAAACAAGCCGCTCCCCAGAGCCAAGGCATCGGTCGCTGACCACGACAACCCCTGATAGAATGGCATTCCGGCAACACCCGCTGGGAATCGTGTGGATAAAATTTCGCTCCGCACCATTTTTGTCACAATAGCGTCATACTTCGATGGTATATTGAACCTGTTTTCTTGCTTTTGTTCACTTCGTTGTTATACGTTACCTCCT
>VGDC01000370.1 GCA_016869895.1 Alphaproteobacteria bacterium | reverse complement strand
TTCCAGGAGACCACCCGCGTGCTCACCGAAGCAGCTGTTGCTGGTAAGGTCGATAACCTGCGCGGTCTGAAAGAGAACGTCATCGTGGGTCGTCTGATCCCCGCTGGTACCGGTGCGGCTGTCCGTGCGCTGAAGCGCGTGGCGACCGAGCGTGACCGCGAGCAGCTCGCTGCCCGTGGCACCACCGAAAGCGAAGCCGTGCACGGTGGCGACGATTCCGATCAGCAGGCGATTGCCGGCTGATAGGCGAAGCTAACAGAAAACCCCGCTGTTCATCGCAGCGGGGTTTTTTCTTGGGAAGAATATATGAGAAAGATTCCTGCGCGTTACACGCATATCGTCACGCCCTTCATCATCTCCATCCTGATGTCTTGCGTGGTATCGGGCATCGCGACATTGCACAGCGCAGGCCTGCATGAAGGCTTCGTGGCTCTGTGGATGAGTGGCTGGGCGTGGTCATGGGCTGTGGCGTTCCCCACGCTGCTCTGCGTGTTGCCCATAGTGCGGAAAATCGTGTCGAAAATCGTCGAGAAGCCGGGTAACGGCTGAATCCGAACAGGGATTACAGCTTCACCTTCTCGCCCTTTTTGCGTTCGCTGTCGGATTTCAGCTGGCCGCAAGCGGCCAGAATGTCCTGACCGCGGGTGACGCGCACGGGCGAGGAATAACCCCCGTCGTTGACGATTTTGGCGAAGGCATGCACGCGGTTGCGCGAGGAGCATTCATAATCCGTGCCCGGCCATGGGTTGAAGGGGATGAGGTTCACCTTCGCGGGGATGCCCTTCAATAGGCGCACCAGTTCGCGCGCATCGGCGTCGGAATCGTTGATGCCTTTCAGCATGACATATTCGAAGGTGATGCGGCGGGCATTGTTCGCGGCAGGATAGGTGCGGCAGGCATCCAGCAGCATCTTGATGTTGTATTTCTTGTTGATGGGCACAAGCACGTTTCGCAGCTCGTCGTTCACGGCATGGAGCGAAATGGCGAGGTTCACACCCAGCTCTTCGCCGCATTGCTCGATCATCGGCACGACACCGCTGGTGGACAGCGTGATGCGGCGTTTGGAGATGGCGATACCATCGCCATCCATGATGATTTTCAAGGCTTTCGCGACATTCGCATAGTTATACAGCGGCTCGCCCATGCCCATCATCACGATATTGGTGAAGATCTGGTCTTGGGTGTTCTTCGCCCATTCGCCCATCTGGTCGCGGGCGGAGAGCACCTGTCCGATGATTTCATCGGCGGTGAGGTTGCGCACCAGCTTCATCGTGCCCGTGTGGCAGAAGGTGCAGGTAAGGGTGCAGCCGACCTGCGAGGACACGCAGAGCGCGCCGCGGTCGCTTTCGGGGATGAACACCGTCTCGACCTTGTTGTGGTCGTGGAATTCGAACAGCCATTTGCGCGTGCCGTCGGTGGAGGTCAGGTTCTGGTCGATGCCGGGGCGGCCGATGTAGAAATGCTCGTTCAGCTTGGGGTGCAGCGCTTTGGAGATATTGCTCATATCCTCGAAACGGCGGATGCCCTTCACATACATCCAGTTCCACATCTGTTTCGCGCGGAATTTCTCGACACCGACGGATGCGAG
>VGDC01000369.1 GCA_016869895.1 Alphaproteobacteria bacterium | reverse complement strand
TGCCTCCGAGAAGCCTGCTATGTCTTCAATATCCAGCAGGTCAAAGACGGCTTCGGGCTGGCCGGTGAGCTGTGTGAAGAGCACAAGCAGTGCTTTTTCTTCGTCACCTTTACAGCGCAGCAAGTCGCGCATTACCTTGCCATTCAGACGGCGGATGTTGAGCGAGGAAATCGTTTCTTTACGGCTGCCCTGCGAATTGCCGTACTCCAGCACCACAGGGAACTTCAGCGTCACAGAGCGAGTGCCATCCCCATTCTCACGGTAAATGGCTGCTCCACCTTCTGCGCTGGAACCATGCGTGTGCTGTGGGACAGCGGCGGTGGAAAGGGGATGGAAGTTATCACTGGCCATTGGTCAGCTCCTCCGCTTCATCGCCCTCGAACTGGACGGGCAGCAAGCCACCGGAATCACCACCGGAGAATGCCGCATCTCCCACCTGGCACATATTGCGCAGGAGGAAGGTCTTACCAGTATCACTCTCGAAGGTGATGTCGATTGGCCCTGCGCTTGCCAACGCCTTGACTTTCACATCGCTGGTGAGCGGGATGTTAGCTGACAGCGATGAGGCGATGAGGCGTTGATTATGTTTGGTACCATAGGACATGACACGCGTGGTGAAGCGGGTGCCGCCCACGTTGAGAGTCGCCCCTGGTTCGGAGTCGTAGAACTGACCATCCAGATGGATGCGCGCTCGACCATGAAGAAGATTTTTAGCCATATTGGTAGCTCCTTGGTTTCAATTAAAGCAGGAAGTCAAGCAGAGCGGCGAAGACGCGGAACTGATTCACGACATTTGCGGGAATGCCAGCATTGACGCGGTTTGCATCATTCGGGTCGCGCTCAACGAGCAGCTCTTGCTCAAACTGTGCAAAGTTCTCGGTCAAGCCAGCTTCTTCCCAAAGTTTGAAGCGCGACAGCAGGAAGGAGCGGATGATCACGGGGGTGACGACGGGCTGGCCGGGGGCGAAGTTGGTGCCGTCGTCCGCCAGCTTGTAGCGAGGGAAGCGGAGCTGGACAGAGTTACGGATGTCGTAACGGAGGTAAGCAACGGTAGCCAAGGTCTCCACATCAAGGTAGGAGACATCCGCCGCGCCGGCATTGTTCACGCGATAGCCGGTGATAGCGCGCTGGATCAGCACGGTACCGTCAGCACCATAGCCAAGGGTGGCAATGCCGTTATGCAAGAGGATGTTGTTCTCTTCCAGCGTGAAACGATCGCGCAGTTTGGGCGCAAGCAGCCCGCGCAGCTCCAGCGTCTGAAGAGGGCGCGCAGGATCGTTCTGTAAGTTGAAAGCGGCAACAGCACCAAACACGGCCGCAATTTCATAAGGTGGGTTGGGCATCCCCTTCACGCCTGGGCAGACGGTCAGGTAAGAGTTACGCGCTTGGCCGGCTGTGACCAGATTGGCATGGGTTGCGCTGCGAGCGAGGTAGGCCTTGCCTTCAATCTGCTTCAGAGGGCCGTAGCGGTTTTTCAGCTGCTCCTCCAGTTCCACAAGGTTCGTGGTGTCAGTGTAGGGGCAGACGATATCGGTGAACCACTCATCGCCGATTGCATCGAACACCGTTCCGATGTCGGGGTTTGCAGTGCCGCCAGT
>VGDC01000368.1 GCA_016869895.1 Alphaproteobacteria bacterium | reverse complement strand
GCCTTCGATGACTTCGAGCAGATTGGCTTTTTTCTCTTCTGCGGGAGCTTCGGTTTTCGCTTCGGTCTTGGTCTCTGCAGCAGGGGTAGCTGCGAAAGCGGAGGTAGCCAACATGCCCGTCAGGATGGCGATGGAAGCGGCGGTCAGCCAGAATTTCGCGTTGAAGGGGTTGGAAATAGCGATGGCTTTGGCTTTCGACTGCATGGGCTGTTCCTTGTAGTAGACGTGTATGTAACCAACTCACCCATAGTTATAGGGTGTGGCGACCCCATGTTCAAGGTGTTTCATACCGATTGTTACTGTTTGCCCCTGAAAATCCCCTCGCCCAATTTTTCCAAAGCAGCGCGAAGGTCGGGGTCGGTCACTTGTTCCAGCGTCTTTTCCAGCTTCTCCTGTGCGCTGGCAGAGAGGGGGGCGGGTGTGGGAGCAGCTTTCGCCTTCTCATTCTGCATCGGCAATGGGCGTTGGGTGATGTGGATGCGCTCCACGGCGCGGTAGCCGAAATAAGTGGCGATCTTCTCTAAGATGACGGGTTCGAGGTGTTGGATTTCCAGAGCCCAGCCTGTGGCAACATCGAGGAACAGTGTGCCGCCGTCCTTGCGACCTTTCGCGAATTGGATGCGTGTAGGCAAGGCTTTCTGCGCCAGCACGGGGCCAACGATGTTCAGCCAATCGGTCGTCAACCGCGCCTGTACGATGCCGTATTTCTTGAAGGCGGGTCGGGTGGCGATTTCCGCCGCTTTTTGTAGGGTGGTAGGAAAAAGCGAGAAGCGGCGTTTCTGGTTCGGGTCGAAGCTCATGCCGCAGCTTCCAGCAAAGCGCGGATGGGAGCGAAACTGCGACGGTGGTGGGGGGTGATTCCGTGGATGCGCAATCCTTCCTGATGGACTGCCGTGCCGTATCCCGCATTGGTTTGCCAACCATAATGGGGGTATTGTTTCGCCAACTGCGCCATATGGCGGTCGCGCGTCACCTTCGCCACGATGGATGCGGCGGCGATGCTGAGGCTGATGCTGTCGCCTTTGACAATGCAGCGCGTCGGGCAGGGGAGTTGCGGCGGCTGGTTACCATCCACCAGGGCGATAGTCGCGTTCACGCCTAATGCGTCATAGGCGCGACGCATGGCGAGTTTCGTCGCTTGAAGGATGTTCAGTCGGTCGATTTCCTCGACGGAAGCGATGCCGATTTCGATGCGTGCGCATTCCAGCAAAGCGGCGGTCAGGCTATCGCGTTTCGCGGCACTCAGCTTCTTGGAATCGTTGATGCCCAACGGCAGGCAGCTGGGGTCGAGGATGGCGGCTGCGGCCATCACCGGCCCAGCCCAAGGGCCGCGCCCCACCTCGTCGATGGCGACGATAATGCCCTGATATTCCGATTCGAGGCTGAAATCCGGCATCAGCCCTCGATCGCCGCTTTGATGGTGAGCAAATCCTGCCAAGCGAAGGCCTTCTGGTTCGGCGTCTGAATGAGGTTCTTCGGATGGAACAGCACGAAAGCGTCGATCGGCGCATCCATATACGCATTCTTATAAGCATGTTTCCGCTGACGCAGGCGCGAGATGCCATCGCCTGTCTCCAGCAGCAGTTTCGCGGGAACGACACCCAACAGCACCAGATGTT
>VGDC01000367.1 GCA_016869895.1 Alphaproteobacteria bacterium | reverse complement strand
CAGAGATAGCCCTTCTCGCGGCAGAATTTGAAGATGGATTTCAGGTGTTGGATGTCGCGCGGATTCTCGGAATTGCTGCAGTCGAGCACGATGCGCTTGCTGTCCATTCCCGCCGCCACGCAGGCATCGCCCAGCCCGCCCAGATAGAATTCGGGACGCTGGATGAAGCCGGGCAGCAGGTTGATGAACAGGAAACCGGGCAGTTTCTGCGCCGCGAAGCTGCGGATGGACAATTCATGCAAATGGCGGTCGATGAGGTGTTCGATGCGCAGGATGCGGCTGGCGGTGAAGATATGGCCGCCGTTGGCGGTGGTGCCGTCCGTCCGGCGGGCACGCACTAAGGATTCATAGCCGAAAATGGAACCGTTCAGATCGACCACGGGCATGAACTGGCACATGAGCTGCTCGTTCTCCAATGCCTCGATGAGCCAGACCTGATCGTTCGCGGCGGCGATCTCGCCGACCTCCGCCTGATGCAGTTCCGCTTCCTCGAAGCTGGGGCGGTCGTCACCCGGAACGATGGCCACCTGCAACCGTTGGCCGATTTTCAGCTGGTCGATGAGCGTGGCGGTCTTCTGCCAGGGGATGTACCAGCTGTCATGGGTGATGCGCGTGTACATGCTCACCCCGTTATGGACAGACGGCTCATAGCCCAACTCGCGGAAACCCTCGTCTATGGCGTCTTCGACCATGGTCGTGGGAATGAGCAGGCATATCCAGCATGGCTTGACGACGGAGAGGTTCTTAAGCCAGCGTGTTCGCATAGGAAGTCCTTATCGGGGTAGGCAGCGCGGGATTCTTGTCAGAGGGATAGTATAAAGAGCATAAAGTTAACAAATCGTATATAGCCGATGCGATGTTTCGTGCCTTGCACCTTTCCGGTGAAAAGGATTAGAATATAGCACTCACGCTTGCCGACCAAAGGAGCCGCGGAATATGGGCAGACTGGACATTTCGGGATGGCGCGCCTGTGCGCTGGCTTCGCTGTTGGCCGTGCTGGTTGCATTCCCCTCCTTCGCTTCTCCGGCTCTAGCCACTTCCGCCTCCCGCGCCGCCTCCATGGAAGCGTTGAAAGAACAATCCACCATCCGCGTCGGCCACCTGCTCAATATCTTCAAATTCGTCACCTGGCCGGAGAATGCCGTGAAGTCGGAGCGTTTCGTGCTTTGCGTGCTGGGCGACAACCCTTTCGGCAGCTCGCTGTATGATGTCGATGGCGTGCAGATGGTGCGCGATAAACCCGTGCGCGTGGTGGTGGACATCTCGCCGGATTTCGCGAAATACTGTCATGCGGTCTATGTCAGCGGGTCCGAGGCGAACCGCTTGCCAGCGCGTCTGAAGGAGCTGAAAGGTCGCCCGTTGCTCACCGTCAGCTCCATCGAAGGCTTCGCCGATGCGGGGGGCATGGTGGAACTGCGCTATGAGCGCGACAATAGGGTCTTCATCCGCGGCAACCCGAAAGCTGCGGAAGCCGAAAGCTTGCGTATCAGCTCAAAATTGCTTACTCTCAGCAGGTAATGTCCCTTTCGCCTCAAGAATAGTCCGCCTTAGATGTCCAACATCCTGTCAGCCCTCCGCTTCAATTCCATCAAGAAGAAGCTCATCTTCTTCATGACGGGGCTAAGCATCTTCGCGGTCTTCGCGGGGG
>VGDC01000366.1 GCA_016869895.1 Alphaproteobacteria bacterium | reverse complement strand
TGGCGGTTCGCTTAAACGCAATAAGCCATGCACCGTCACCTCGCCAAGCGGCGGAGTGAAGGCGTTGGGTGTTTTGGCGAGTGTTTCGGGGATGAATCCTCGATTGATGAGGATGTGCCCGTGGGTAGTCGCAAGCGGGGTCATCAGCCAATAGCCGCGCCCCAGCTTGGTTACCGCCAGCACGAGCGTGTCTTTGCCAACCACCCAATGGCCTTGGGCATAGACCTTCTGATAGGCGGTAAGGGTATCACCACCCGTAGGTGCGGGGACAGGCTCTGCCTGTTGCTGCGCTTCGACCTGCGCTATCAGCGCGTGCTTCCATTCCCGCCGCTCCAACTGCCAGACCCCCAGCGCGAAGGTGACCGCGATGACGGCGATGCATCCCGATAAGACGAAAAGCTTAGGGGCGCGAATGCTCAAAAAGACGCCTCCATCTCGTGGTCGGGCATCATGTTCGTGTTCAGATGGTGCATGACCCAGATGGAGCCGGAAAGGGCGATGACCACGACAATCAGCGTGAAGCCGAAGGCCAGCATGTTCCAGCCGTCCTCGGATTTGCTGTTCATGTGCAGGAAATAGACCATATGCACCACCATCTGCACAGCGGCGAAGCCGAGCAGCGCGAGGGCGTTCAGGAGTTTATTATCTATCACGTCGTTCATGACCAAGGCGAAGGGGATGGCGGTGAGGATGACCGACAGCACGAATCCGATGATATAGGAACGGTACGTCCCGTGATAGGGCGTTTCGTCGAAATGATTTTCCGCGTTATCATGGCTCATCGTGAAACTCCGATCAGATAAACGAAGGTGAAGACCCCGATCCAGATGACATCGAGGAAGTGCCAGAACATGCTGAGGCACATCAAACGGCGGCGGTTGGCGGGGATGAGGCCGTGCTGATGCACCTGCACCATCAGCGTCACCAACCAGATGATGCCAAAGAGCACATGCAGACCGTGGGTGCCGACGAGGGTGAAGAAGGCGGAGAGGAACGCGCTGCGCTGGGGTACTGCGCCCAGCTCGATAAGGTGGTGGAATTCGTACAGTTCGATGCCGAGGAACGCCAAGCCGAACAGTCCCGTGATGCCCAGCCAGATGAGCACCTGTTTCTGCTGGCGTTGCTGCATGGCTATCATGGCGAAGCCGTAAGTGATGGAAGAGAAAAGCAGCATGGCGGTGTTGATGGCCACCAAGTTCAGGTCAAACAAATCCTTCGGCGCGGGACCCGCGGCGTAATTCGCGCCCAGCACCGCATAGATGGCGAAAAGCACCGCGAAGATGAGGCAATCGCTCATCAGATAAATCCAGAAGCCCAGCATGGTGCTGTGGCCTTCGGGATGCGGATGTTCCTTCTTCAGGTAGAAATCCGTGTCTTTATAGGTCAGGGTCTTTGCCATGTTCAAGCCTTCCCGCTGAGTAGCTTGGTGCGCGCGTCTTCACTGAGGGTGACATCCGAAGCATGGATGTGGTAATCGCGCTGATAATTGAAGGTATGGCGGATGGAGACCGCGATAATCGCAAGGAAGCTCAATGCTGTCAGCCACCAGATATGCCAGATGATGGCGAAGCCGAAGACCGTGCTGATGCCGCCGAGGATGACCCCCGTGCCCGTGTTGCTCGGCATATGGATGTCGTTGAAGCCTTTGAGGGGGCGTTTATAGCCGCGCTCCTTCATGTTCCACCATGCATCCA
>VGDC01000365.1 GCA_016869895.1 Alphaproteobacteria bacterium | reverse complement strand
AGATGAAGGAATCCGGCTTGCGTGGCCGTGGTGGCGCAGGCTTCTCGACGGGCATGAAATGGTCGTTCATGCCGAAGGAACACAAGCTTCCCGCGTATCTCGTGGTGAACGCCGACGAAGGCGAGCCCGGCACCTGCAAAGACCGCGAAATCATGCGCCATGACCCGCATAAGCTGGTGGAAGGCTGCCTTGTGGCTGGCTTCGCCATCAACGCGGTGGCGGCGTATATCTACATCCGTGGTGAATTCCGCGCCGAAGCCGCTGCCATGCAGCGCGCCATCGATGAAGCATACGATGCGGGTCTTATCGGCAAGAACGCCTGCAAATCCGGCTATGATTTCGATATTTACCTGCACCTCGGCGCAGGTGCGTATATCTGCGGTGAAGAAACCGCGCTCATCCAATCGCTGGAAGGGAAGGCGGGTCGTCCTCGCCTGAAGCCGCCATTCCCAGCGCAGTCGGGTGTCTGGGGTTGCCCCACCACCGTGAACAACGTGGAATCCATCGCGGTCGCACCGACCATCCTGCGCCGTGGCGCGAAGTGGTTCAGCAGCTTCGGCCGCCCGAACAATGTCGGCACCAAGCTGTTCTCCATCTCCGGCCATGTGAACCAGCCGTGCACCGTGGAAGAATCCATGAGCATACCCTTACGTGAACTTATCGACAAACACGCCGGTGGTGTGCGCGGCGGTTGGGATAACATTCTAGCGGTCATCCCCGGTGGTTCTTCCGTTCCGGTCATCCCCAAGAATATCTGCGACACGGTGTTGATGGACTTCGATGCGTTGCGCGAAGTGAAATCCGGCCTCGGTACGGCGGCGGTCATCGTGATGGATAAATCCACCGACATCGTCAAGGCCATCGCGCGTTTGTCGAAGTTCTACATGCACGAGTCCTGCGGCCAGTGCACCCCTTGCCGCGAAGGCACGGGCTGGCTGTGGCGCGTGATGGAGCGCATCGCCCGTGGCGAAGCCGCGCTGGAGGAAATCGATCAGTTGCATGAAGTGACCTACCAGATTGAAGGACACACCATCTGCGCCCTCGGCGATGCCGCCGCATGGCCGATTCAGGGTTTAGTGCGCCACTTCCGCCCAGAGATGGAAGCGCGCATCAAATCCGGCAAAGGTGTGACCAAAACCGTTCATTCGCAAATCGTTGCGTGAGATAGAGAGACGATATGCCCAAAGTTATAGTTGATGGTGTTGAGATAGAAGTCGCGGCTGGTACGACCGCTTTGCAGGCTTGCGAGCAGGTCGGCAAAGAGATTCCGCGTTTCTGCTATCATGAGCGCCTGTCCATCGCCGGCAACTGCCGTATGTGCCTCGTGGAAATCAAGCCTGGACCGCCGAAACCCGCCGCGTCCTGCGCGATGCCCGTGGCCGAAGGCATGCAGATCTTCACCAATACGCCGATGGTGAAAAAAGCCCGCGAAGGCGTGATGGAGTTCCTGCTCATCAACCATCCGCTGGATTGCCCCATCTGCGATCAGGGCGGCGAGTGCGACCTGCAAGACCAAGCTCTGACCTATGGCCGTGGCCTGAGCCGCTTCTTCGAGCATAAACGCGCCGTGGAAGACAAGTACATGGGCCCGCTCATCAAAACGGCGATGACCCGTTGCATCCAGTGCACCCGCTGCATCCGCTTCGCGGAAGAGGTGGCGGGCGTGGAAGCCTTGGGCGTGACCGGACGTGGCGAGA
>VGDC01000364.1 GCA_016869895.1 Alphaproteobacteria bacterium | reverse complement strand
GAGCAGCTCTGGGGCGCGATCATGGCGGTGTTTGATTCATGGATGAACGCCCGCGCGATTACTTACCGCCGCCTCCACGACATCCCAGAAAGCTGGGGCACCGCCGTGAACGTGCAAGCGATGGTCTTCGGCAACATGGGCGAGGATTGCGCGACGGGCGTGGCCTTCACCCGCAACCCTTCCACGGGCGAGAAGACCTTCTACGGCGAATACCTCATCAACGCGCAGGGCGAAGACGTAGTGGCGGGCATCCGCACCCCACAGCCATTGACCATCCAAGGCAAAGGCGAAGGCGGTGACCTTCCCGCCATGGAAGAGACCATGCCTGCGGCGTTCAACGACCTCGTGACCATCTACAAAAAACTCGAAGCCCATTACCGCGATATGCAGGACATTGAGTTCACCATCCAAGGCGGCAAGCTGTGGATGTTGCAGACCCGTAGCGGCAAACGCACCGCCCCCGCCGCCATCCGCATCGCAGTGGAAATGGCGCAGGAAGGCCTCATCACCAAGGAAGAAGGCCTGCTGCGCGTCGACCCCGCCGCGCTTGACCAACTCCTCCACCCCACCCTTGACCCCGACGCGCAGAAGACCATCATCGCGCGCGGCCTGCCCGCCTCCCCCGGCGCGGCGGCAGGAACGGTGGTGTTCACGGCGGAAGACGCGGAAGCCCGCGCCAAACTGGGGGAGCAGGTCATCCTCGTGCGCATCGAAACCAGCCCCGAAGACATCCACGGGATGCACGCTTCGCAGGGTATCCTGACCGCAAGGGGCGGCATGACCTCCCACGCGGCGGTCGTCGCACGCGGCATGGGCAAGCCCTGCGTCTCCGGTGCGGCGGATGTGCGCATAGACTATGCGAAACGCATCTTCACCGCCGGCGGCCACACCATCAAAGAAGGCGATACCATCACCATCAATGGCGGTACGGGCGAGGTCATCCTTGGCCGCGTGGCGACCATCCAGCCCCAGCTTTCCGATGATTTCGCGCGGCTGATGGAATGGGCGGACGGCATCCGCCAGTTAAAGGTGCGCACTAATGCCGAAACGGTGCTGGACGCGACCACCGCCCGCAAATTCGGCGCGGAAGGCATCGGCCTGTGCCGGACAGAGCATATGTTCTTCGATGCGGAGCGCATCATCTCCATGCGCGAAATGATTATGGCCGACAACATCCACGGTCGCAAAGCCGCGCTGGATAAGCTTTTGCCCATGCAGCGCAATGATTTCGCCGAGATTTTCAAGGTGATGGCCGGACTGCCCGTCACCATCCGCCTGCTTGACCCGCCACTGCATGAATTCCTGCCGCATACGGAAGAAGAAATGCGCGAAGTGGCACGAGCGGCGGGTATCACGCTGGAACAGGTGCGCTTCCGCGCTGCTTCGCTGAAAGAGTCGAACCCGATGCTCGGCCATCGCGGGTGCAGGCTTGGCATCACCTATCCTGAAATTTATGAAATGCAGGCGCGGGCGATTTTCGAGGCCGCAAGCGAAGTGCAGAAAAGCCGGGGCGAGAAGATCATTCCCGAAGTGATGATTCCGCTGGTCATGCACGTCAGTGAACTAAAACGCCTGCGTGCGCTCATCGAAAAAACCGCCCGCGAGGTGGAAAAGGAAACCGGCGTACAGGTGGAATACCTCATCGGCACCATGATTGAACTGCCCCGCGCCGCCCTGCGCGCTGCGGAAATCGCCGAATACGCCG
>VGDC01000363.1 GCA_016869895.1 Alphaproteobacteria bacterium | reverse complement strand
CCCGCTGCATTCAGCGTCTGCGCCTCATGGCGCCGAATACAACCATCGAAGTGCTAACCCCTGACTTCCTCAAGAAAGATGGCGCGATCGAGACCGTCGCCAAAGCCCGCCCCGATGTGTACAACCACAATATCGAGACGGTGCCGCGCCTCTACAAATCCGTTCGTCCCGGCGCGCGTTATTTCAATTCCCTGCACCTGCTGAAAACCGTCAAGGAGATAGACCCGTCCATCTTCACCAAATCCGGCCTGATGGTCGGTCTTGGGGAGACGAAGGAAGAGGTGCTGCAGGTGATGGATGATTTGCGTTCCGCCGAGGTGGATTTCATCACCATCGGTCAATATCTCCAGCCGACCCCGCGCCATCACCCCGTGGATCGCTATGTGACACCGGATGAATTCGAATATTACGCCCGTCAGGCGCGCGCTAAAGGGTTCCTGATGGTTTCCGCTAGCCCGCTGACTCGCTCGTCCCATCATGCGGGCGAGGATTTCGAGCAGATGAAAGCCAACCGTGATGCGCTTTTAGCCAAGCAGAATGCCTAAATGACTATCCATCGTGACGTGCAGCACTCGCCGTATTCCCCTCGCCAGATTTATGACTTGGTGGCGGATGTGCAGCGTTATCCGCAATTCCTGCCGTGGTGCCGTGCGGCGCGTATCCTTCGCCGTGAAAGCGATACGGTTTTTCTGGCCGAACTGGTCATCGCGTACAAAGCGCTCAGCGAGCGCTACACCTCCCGTGTGACGCTCGAACCCGCTGAAGACGCAAATGAAGAGCATCGCATCCATGTGAAGATGACCGACGGGCCTTTTCACCACCTCACGAATGAATGGCGTTTCCTGCCTAAAGAAGGGGGAGGGACGCGTATCGAGTTTGAGCTGGATTTCGCTTTCCGCTCCAAGATTCTGGAAGGTTTGCTCGGCAAATTCTTCGGTGTGGCCGCAGGAAAGATGGCGGAGGCCTTCGCCAAGCGTGCTGATGAACTTTATGGCGCTTCACAGGTTTTGAAATGAACCCCACCGCCAATCCCTATCTTCATCTGGTTTCTTTAGCGTGGCGTTTCGCGGAAGGTCGCCGCAAAACCTTCGTCGGCTTTTATGCGCTATCTGCCCTTGGCCAATCGACCCTTTTGGCTCTGCCTTTTTTGCTGGGCAAGATTTTCGGTACGATTCAGGAGAATCCGGATAACCTGCTGGAACAGCTTGGCGTTTGGATGGCTTTATACGCCCTGCTGAATTTCGTTTTCTGGGGCATCCACGGCCCCGCGCGCGTCATGGAACGCTCGCTGGCATTCAGAATTAAACAGCGTTTTATTGACGAACATTATCGTATGGTGAAGGATCTTCCGATGCAATGGCATCAGGATCACCATTCCGGCGACACCATCAACCGCATCAACAAAGCGTCCATGTCTTTGTTTGAATTCAGCCAGTCGCAATTCCTCTATATCGGTTTCTTCATCAGCTTCCTTGGACCACTTGTGGCCTTGGCTATCGTGTCGCCCAAAGTGGCTGCACTGGCTTTCGCCAGCGGCATCGCCACCATGTTCCTCATCCGCCGATATGATCGCGTCATCGTGCCGCTGATTCTGGAAGAGAACGAGCGTGACCATCGCTTCTCCTCGGCCTTCTTCGATTACGTCAGCAATATCACCACCATCATCTCCCTGCGCATCGGCGAACGCACGCGCGAAGAGTTGCGCCGCCGACT
>VGDC01000362.1 GCA_016869895.1 Alphaproteobacteria bacterium | reverse complement strand
AGAAAATATGTGGACGGCAAAAGACATCGAAGACGCGCTCAAACTCCGCAACCCCATCGCGGATTTTTCCAGCGACCGTTTCAGCATTGATACACGCACCCTGCAAGCCGGAGACATCTATATCGCGCTGCTGGGCGAAGTGCATGACGGCCACGCCTTCGTGCAAGCCGCGCTCGACAAAGGCGCATCCGCCGCTATCGTCCAATACCTCGTCGAAGGGGTGGATGCGAAACACCAGATTCTCGTGGACGATACCTTCGAGGCACTGCGTGAACTCGCAGCCTATCACCGCACCCGTTTGAACGCGAAGCTCGTGGCGGTGACGGGTTCTGTCGGCAAGACCAGCACGAAAGAAGCCTTGCGCACGGTGCTCTCCACCAAGGGCAAGACCTATGCCACCCATGGCAATTTCAACAACCATATCGGCACACCGCTGTGCATGGTGAATATGCCGCTCGATTCCGAATTCGGCGTGTTCGAGATGGGCATGAACCATGCGGGCGAAATCTCCCAGCTTTCCGCGCTGGTTCAACCGCATCTGGCGGTCATCACCACCGTTGAGGCCGTGCATCTGGAGTTCTTCGATTCGGAAGAAGGCATCGCCGATGCAAAAGCCGAAATCTTCGACGGGATGAGTAAAGACGGCATCGCCGCGCTGCCCGCCGACAACCCGCATTATTTGCGTCTGAAACGTGCCGCAGAAAAGCATGGCCTCGGCAATATCATCAGCTTCGGTGTGAATGAACTGGCCGTATGCCGACTCATCGAATACCGCGCGGATTTGCATGGGTCTGAAATCGTCGCGACCATCTCCGGCACACAGATGACCTATCGCCTCGGCACCATCGGTCGCCACTGGGCGTTGACTTCCGTCGCCGTGTTGGCTGTGGCGGATGCGCTGGGCTGCGACCTGCCGAAAGCCGCCGAATCCCTCGCCACGTTCAAAGAACCCAAAGGCCGCGGCCAGCTGATTCCGCTGGAATGGGAAGGGGAGGCGGCAGGCCTCGTGCTGGTGGATGATAGTTACAACGCCAGCCCGTCTTCGATGATGGCGGCATTCGACAAGATGCGCGAGCTGAAGGCTTCCAGCCCCCACCGCCGCACGGTGGCGGTGCTCGGTGATATGCTGGAGTTGGGCGATCTTTCCGCGAAGATGCACGGCGCATTGGCGGATAGTATCGCAAAAGCGGGCATCGACAAGGTGCACACCGCCGGAAAGCTGATGCATAACCTGCACAAATCGCTCAAGGGTTCGCAAGCGGGTATGCATGCCGAAAGCGCGGATGCCTTGTTCGACAAACTCACCCCGCAGCTTCACGCGGGCGACATCGTGCTGGTCAAGGGTTCGCATGGCAGCCACATGTGGAAGCTCGCCAACCGTTTGCAGGAATACGCCGCGTCCGACAGCGGCACTAAACCGAAGGGAAATCTCCATGCTGTATAACCTCCTTTTCCCTTACGCCGAGCAACTCGCGTTATTGAACGTCTTCAAATACCTCACCTTCCGCAGCGGCGGCGCGGCGTTGACCGCCATGTTGCTGACATTCTGGATCGGCCCAAAATGCATCCGCTGGCTGAAGGCCAAGCAGAAGGAAGGCCAGCCCATCCGCGATGATGGACCGGAGACGCATTTCTCCAAGAAAGGCACGCCCACGGGCGGCGGCATCATGGTGCTGTTCTCGGTGACGCTTTCGACCATCCTCTGGGCGGATATCTCTAAC
>VGDC01000361.1 GCA_016869895.1 Alphaproteobacteria bacterium | reverse complement strand
TCGAGCACTGGAAGGCGCGGGGCAGCGGAGAAGCGGCGCGTTTCTGGTCGAAGGCAAAAGCCCCGTCCATCTGCACCCCAGCGGAAAGCTGTTTATAGAGCACTTCCAGCTTCGGGCCGGCATGTGCCCAGTCGTCCAATGCCCGTTGCAAAGTCTTGGCGATGTCCTGCACGCGGATGGCGCGTTGCAAATCGCGGCTGACGACCACAAGCACGCCGTCACGTCCGCCTTCTTTCAGTGTCGCTAACCGCATATCGCGTTAATCCTTCTTTTTCCAGCTATAGACATAATCCTGCCATTCGATGGCCTTTGCCGCATCACCCACTTGCACTGCATCGCGCGTGTCTATCATCACAGCGACTTCGTCCGTATGGGTCTTCGTGGCTTTCGCCCCAGCCGCGAAGGCTTTGGGGTGCGGGCCATGGGGGAAGCCGGTCGGATGGAAGGATACCATGCCTGCGTGGATATTGTCGCGGCTGAAGAAATCCCCTGCGTGGTAGAAGAGGATTTCGTCGTAATCCGTATTGGAGTGGAAGAACGGCACTTTCAACGCGCCGGGGTCGGATTCGATGGGGCGCGGGCAGAAGGTGCAGACCACGAAGCGGCTGGCGAGGAAGGTCGTATGCACGCTCGGCGGCAAGTGATAGCGATGGCTCATCACGGGGCGTATATCGCGCCAGTTGATGCGCACCGGCAGGTTATTGCCATGCCAGCCCGCCGCATCCAGCGGATTGAACGGATAGGTGATATGCGCGAAACGGTCGCCGCGTTTCACCACCAGCTTGGTCGTGTGTTCGCCCTGCTGCGCCTTGAAAGCCTCATCAATCTTCGGCGTGTCGAGCGCGGCGGGGTCAAAGATGGCGTTCTCGCCCAGCATGCCTTTATCGGGCAGACGGTAGCTGTCGTTGGTCGCCTCGGTCATCAGGAAAATGCTCGGTTCATGGCATTCCACGCGCCACATGGTGCTGCGCGGCAGCATGATATAATCCCCCTCGCGGAAACTAAGATGCCCGAAATCGCAGAAGAACTCACCCGAACCCGCATGGACGAAGAGCAAATCATCGCCGCTGGCATTGCTCACCAGATGGTCCATCTTGCCGCTGGTCTTCCAGATGCGCAGCTGGAAATGGGCGTTATGCAGCAATACGGGGGCTTTCAGGGGGCAGTCGGCGGGGGTGTCCATCTTCACCGTGTCGAAGGCACGGGGTTTGAGGTCACCTTCCCATTCTTCCCAGCCCGTGGGCATATGGGTGTGGTGGATATGGGTCACGGGGCCGAAGAAGCCTTCCTTGCCGAATTCGCGCTCATAGGTGCCTTCGGGCAGGTCGCAATGCGCCTGTTTGGAATAGGTGCCTTCGACCTTGGGGAATGAAATCCAGCGTTTCATGGCTCACCTCGCCAGCGCAGCGGCATCGGGTTTCGTGGCGTGGCGCAGGGTCAGGCGGTTATCGCGCTTTTCATTGCGGTAAGTCTCCACCGTTCGCTGGAGTTCCTTCTCCATTTCACCCACGCGGTCATTGGTGATGAGTTTTTCCACCCAGTTGCTTGCTACGGCGCGGGTCAATTCGTTCTTGTCCCCCGCTTCCTTTTGCACCGCATCTTTCGCGGCGGCATACTCGCTGGGATGCTTTGCATCCCCCTCGATATAGCGATGTTCCATCCGCTTCGCCTCATCGCGGGTTTTCTCATCGCTGCTATCCAGCCCACGGCTGATTTGGGAGGC
>VGDC01000360.1 GCA_016869895.1 Alphaproteobacteria bacterium | reverse complement strand
ACCACGCAAGTCATCGTTTACCCATTGTTCAACATGGATGTGAGCATGACGACCAACCTCGCTTTGACCGCCATCTTCACAGGCGTGAGCATCGCTCGCGGCTATTGCGTCCGCCGCTTGTTCAACTGGTGGGGAATGCGCCTTGGCAAGAAACAAGGCTTTGCAATCTGGATCGACGAGGATATGCGCCGTGATATGCAAATCATCCGTGCGACCATAAGCAGGATTAACCAGAAGAAGCAAGTCCCCGACGAAGAGCCAAAGAGAGAAGCAGATTCGCTGCTGACGCTGGCGATTATGGATGTCTATGCCTGTGAATATCCACACACCATTAAAGGCGGGTTTAAGCATGATTAAATCCGCCTACACAGCACGAGAACTCGCAGAAATGAAGTTGCCCGGCTTCCCGGAAAGCCAACAGGGCCTGAACTACATAGCCAAAAAGGGTGAGTGGACATCAAGGCCACGTCAAGCTGTGGGCGGCGGCGTTGAGTACCCGTTCGCCACCCTTCCTGCGGAGCTGAAGAAGGCAATCCTGAATCTTGATTCAGCAGGTGTGGATGCGCTGAAGAACCCGCTTGCAGGATTGGAAGAAGCAGCTGCCGGCATAGGAGCTGAAGACCGCCGCACGGCAAAGCTGGCCGTGGTGGCCATGTACGGACAATATCGCCGCGTCACTGGCCTTGGCGTCATCCAAGCGGAGCTACCTTTCCAAGCGCATTATCGCCAGCAAGCAGCATCCACCCCCAAAGATATGCCCTACAACGTCTATGCGGACTTCTCCATTCCCTCGCTGCGCCGCTGGCGCGTGATGGCGGAAGCAGACCCTAAAGCCTTGGCTGGAAACTACGGCACCCGCAAAGGCACGGGCATCCTGTACCGTGCCAATAACGGCGAGGTCTGCAAATACATTGCCGCCCTTATGCTGGAGAACAGCCACTACAAGGCCGGTCACATCCGCGATCTCTGCCGGAGCCGCTTCAGCGAGCAGCTGGAGGCGCATGGCAAACAAGTGCCGCTCCCAAGTCTCCGCGCCTTTGAGCGCCACATGGTCGAGTGGAAACAGAACAATCATCACCTCTTCGTCGCGGTCACCGCGCCAGGTCAGTTCAAGAACCACATTCGCGTGGCCACTGGCGATGCCTCCGCGCATATCGAATACATGAACCAGCAATGGCAGATTGACGCATCCCCCTCCGATGCGCTCTGCATTGATGGCCGCTACAGCATCTATGCCATCATCGACGTGTGGAGTCGCCGCTCGCTCTTCCTCGTTAGCAAAACCGCCAAAACGGAAGCCTCGCTTCTGCTGGTTCGCAAAGCCATTATGGAATGGGGTATCCCGCAGAGCATCAAGACCGACAACGGAGCGGACTTCATCTCCAAGCGCTTCAAGACCGCCCTTCTTTCCCTGCAAATCGACCACGAAATCAGCCCTCCCTTCTCCCCTGAGAAGAAGGCTTTCGTCGAGCGCGTCATCGGCACGATGCAACGCGACCTTATGGTAACATTGCCCGGCTTCTCCGGTCACAGCGTGGCAGACCGCAAGCGCATCCAAGACCAGAAGGACTTCTCCATCCGCCTTGGCGAGAGCACACGCGATGCCTTTGCTGTCGAGCTGACCTCCGAGCAGCTGCAACAGTCGCTGGACTCATGGGCAGCTGGCAAGTATGGCCAAAACGTCCACTCTTCGCTCGGAATGTCTCCCGCCGCGAAAGCTGCAACATCGACTGAGACGGTGCGCAAACCC
>VGDC01000359.1 GCA_016869895.1 Alphaproteobacteria bacterium | reverse complement strand
GGCGGGAAAAACCCCGCTTTCACGCGCACCACATCTCCCTGCTTCACGGCATCCATGTGAGATGTGCCTTTGAGTGTCACGCTGACTTTCGCTGGGTTATCAACCGAGGGATACCCCTCCAATCTCACATCGGATAACAACAAGCGCGTGTTCGTTTCGCGCGGAACGATTTCGACGACCTTCCCTTCCGCCACAGCGAATGCATCTTCTTTCTGCAAGATGGGTGCGGCGACGGATTCCGTGCGCAACACAGCGGCATATCCTCCCGCCATGAACAGGGCGATGACTGCAAAAATCGGCCAGATACTCCAGCGGCGAAGTATTGTTCCAATAGCTATTAAAACGGAAGCGCAGGCGGCGATTGCGACCGACGCGTGGGAAGGCTCGTTCAACAATGCGAAATATGCGCCGATGCCCATGCCGAAGAAGACAGGTGCCCACAACACCCATCTATCCCGCTCTGACAGCAGTAATTCGAGGTTTTTCCTTTGCATTCGCCGCATATTGGCTCTATATTCCCTCGGTATTTTTCTTGTCTTGGGATGATGAAGGCGCGCATTGCGATTGCCATAGAATTCCATGAAAAACAACATATTTTGTGAGCAAACCATGTCGGTCATCACCCGATTCGCCCCTTCCCCCACCGGCTATCTGCACATCGGCGGTGCCCGCACCGCGCTATTCAACTGGCTCTATGCGCGCCACCACGGTGGGGAATACAAGCTCCGCATCGAGGATACCGACCGCGCTCGCTCCACGGACGCCGCCATCGAAGCCATCATCAGCGGCCTGAAATGGCTAGGGCTCGATTGGGACGGCGAACCCGTCATGCAGTTCTCCCGCAGCGCGCGCCATGCCGAAGTGGCGCACGAAATGCTGGCTAATGGCAAGGCATACCGTTGCTTCACCACCGCTGAAGAACTGGAAGTCCTCCGCGAAAAAGCCAAAAGCGAAGGCGGGTTCTTCCGTTTCCAAAGCCCTTGGCGTGATGTGCCCGAAGGCGAAAAGCCAGAAGGCAAGCCTTTCGTCGTGCGCTTGAAAGCGCCTAAAGAAGGCGAAGTGCTCATCAAAGACGAAGTGCAGGGAGATGTGCGTTTCCCTGCCGATGGCCTTGATGACCTCGTCATGCTGCGTTCCGATAATACACCCACCTACATGCTGGCTGTGGTCGTGGACGATCACGACATGGGCGTGACGCATATCATCCGCGGTGACGACCACTTGAGCAATGCCGCCCGCCAAGCCCTGATTTACCAGGCGATGGGCTGGGATGTTCCCAGCTTCTCGCATGTGCCGCTCATCCACGGACCGGATGGCGCGAAACTCTCTAAACGCCATGGCGCACTGGGTGTAGAAGCATATCGCGACATGGGCTTCCTGCCGGAAACCATGCGTAATTACCTGCTGCGTCTCGGCTGGGCGCATGGCGATGATGAAATCATCTCCACCGAACAAGCCATCGAATGGTTCGAAACCAAAGGCATCGGCCGCTCTCCCTCCCGCCTTGATTTCGCCAAGATGGAGAACCTCAACGGCCATTACATCCGCGAGGCGGATGATGCACGTTTGGTGGAATTGGTCATACCGTTCCTCCAACCGCTTATTGGCCGGAATGTCGATGAATTGGGTAAAGCACGTTTGCTGGCGGGGATGAATGGCTTGAAGCAGCGTGCGAAGACCTTGCTAGAACTCGCTGATATGGCGCGCTTATACGTCGAATTCCGCCCCTTGCAGATGGACGAGAAAGCCAATAAAGTC
>VGDC01000358.1 GCA_016869895.1 Alphaproteobacteria bacterium | reverse complement strand
CGCCGATGACGGCGCCGCGCGTGGTCAGTTTACGCCAGTACATGGACAGCAGCAGAATCGGGAAGTTCGCGCTTGCTGCCACGCAGAAGGCGAGACCGACCATGAAGGCCACGTTCTGGTTCTCGAAGACCATGCCCAGCAGCATGGCGATGACACCCAGCGCGATGGTGGCTATCTTCGATACGCGAATCTCCTTCGCCTCGTCATGACGACCTTTCAGGAAGAGGGTCGCATACAAGTCGTGGGAGATGGCGCTCGAACCCGCCAGCGTGAGACCCGCTACCACCGCAAGGATGGTGGCGAATGCCACAGCCGAGATGAAGCCCAGCAACAAGTCACCACCAAGGGCGTGGGACAGGTTGATGGCCGCCATGTTCGCGCCGCCTTTCAAGGCACCTGCTTCATCAAGATAAGCCGGATTCTGCGTCAGGAAAATGATGGCGCCGAAACCGATGATGAAGGTGAGGATGTAGAAGTAGCCGATGAAGCCCGTTGCGTAGAACACGGAGCGGCGAGCCTGTGTGGCATCACGCACCGTGAAGAAGCGCATCAGGATGTGCGGCAGACCCGCCGTACCGAACATCAAGGCGATACCCAAGGATATCGCGGAGATGGGGTCGGAAACGAGCGTGCCCGGAGCCATGATGGCCGTGCCCTTCGCATGCAGTGCGGTTGCGCTGCTGAACATGGTCTCGAAGCTGAAATCGACGCTTTTCAACACCAGGAAGGCGATGAAGGTCGCACCGGAAAGCAGCAACACGGCTTTGATGATCTGCACCCATGTGGTGGCGAGCATGCCCCCGAAGGTGACGTAGAGAATCATCAAGACACCTACGATGATGACGGCGGAGGTATAAGGAAGACCGAAAAGGACTTCGATGAGCTTGCCTGCGCCCACCATCTGCGCAATCAGATAGAAGATGACCGTGACCAGAGAGCCGGAGGCTGCGAGGATGCGGATGGGCTTCTGCTGAAGGCGGAAGGAGGCGACGTCTGCAAAGGTGTATTTACCGAGGTTACGAAGGGGTTCAGCAATCAACAGCAACACGATTGGCCAGCCGACAAGGAAGCCGATGGCGTAGATGAGACCATCGAAACCCGAGCTATAGACCAGACCGGCGATACCAAGGAAGGACGCCGCGGACATATAATCCCCCGCGATGGCCAGACCGTTCTGGAAACCCGTGATTCCACCCCCTGCCGCATAGAAATCCTTGGCGGTCTTGGTGCGGCGCGCCGCCCAATAGGTGATGCCCAGCGTGACCAGCACGAAGGCCACGAACATGAGGATGGCGGAAGGATGCGTGCCCGATTCAGCGGAAGGAGCGGCTGTCGCCCAAGCCGTGGAGGCAAGGATGGCCAAAGAGGCCATGATGAATGCGAGATGTCTCATACGCCGCCTCCTACTTTATCCAGAAGCGCTTTGCTGAGCGGCTCGATTTTGGTGTTCGCATAATGCACATAATATCCCGTCACCAAGAAGCAGAAGAAAATCACCCCCAGACCGAGGACGATACCCACGGATGTGACGCCGGAGCCGATAGCCGTTCCGAGCGAGGCAGGGGCGAAGGCGATGAAGAGGATAAGTGCGAAATATACGATGATAACGGAGAGTGACAGAATCCAGCCTATGCGGCTTTTGGCCTCTATCAGAGCCTGATATTCCGGTAGTGACCGGATATCGATTTTAGGGGAGTGCGTCATTGCTTTACCCTTTGACTTTGATTGTTCATGAGTCGATTCGGATAGTCTTTGCCTCATCCTTCGATATTTTTTTG
>VGDC01000357.1 GCA_016869895.1 Alphaproteobacteria bacterium | reverse complement strand
TAGAGGTCGGCGCGGATGATTACCTCACCAAGCCCTTCGAGCCGCGCGAACTGCTGCTGCGCATCCGTTCCATCCTGCGGCGCATTCCGCAAGAGCCGCAGACGGTAGAGGTGGAGGAGGTCGTCTTCGGCGAATACCGTTTCGACCTGCGCCGCCAGCGGCTTTCCCGCGATGGCGAGGTGGTGCACCTGACCTCGCAGGAGCAGGACATCCTGCAACTCTTGGCGCAACATGCGGGCAAGCCCGTCACCCGCGAGCGCATCGCCCAGATTGGCGGGTTCACGGGCAATGAGCGCAGCGTGGACGTGCAGATAAACCGCCTCCGCAAGAAGTTGGAGGTCTCCTCCGGCAGACCGCAGCATATCACCACTGCGCGCGGCGCGGGCTATGTCCTGCAGGTGGAGTAGCCCATGAAATTCCGCTTCTTCCCGCGTCTGACCCTGCCCATGTTCCTGCGGCGCATCCTGCCCCAGTCGCTGTTCGGGCGTTCCTTGCTGATTCTGGTGTTACCGACCATCCTGATTCAGGCGGTGGCGACCCATATCTTCTATTCCCGTCACTGGGAAAGCGTCTCCGGCTGGATGGCGAATTCGCTGGCGGGGGAGATCGCCCTGCTGGTGCATGAGATGAACGGCGCGACACCGGAGAAGAAAAGCGAGCTGATCTTCTTCGCCGATAAGCTGATGGGCATCACCATGACCCTGGAAGCGGCAGATGAGGAGATGCAGTTCCTGCGTAGTGGGCGCGATGTTTCCCCCGGTTTCTTCGATGCGCTGGCCGTGCGGGTGAACCTGCCCATCGCGCTGGCGATGGTCGATGATGATTCGACCCTTTCCATCCGCGTGAAGATGAACGATGAGATTCTGCATGCTTTGGTGACGCGTAAACGTCTGGTCAGCTCCACCACCTATATCTTCATCTATTGGATGATGGGCACCGCCTTCCTGCTCACCGCCGTGGCGCTGGTGTTCCTCCGTAATCAGATTCGCCCCATCGTGCGGTTGTCGGAGGTGGTGGAAGCCTTCGGGAAAGGGTTGGACGACCCCGGATTCAAGCCGCAGGGCGCTAAGGAAGTGCGCCGCGCCGGCCACGCCTTCCTGCATATGCGCCACCGTATCGAACGGCAGATCACCGCGCGGATGGAGATGCTGGCGGGCATTTCCCATGACCTGCGCACGCCGCTGACCCGCCTGAAGCTGCAACTGGCCATGCTCGGCGAGAAGGAAGCGGCGGCGGATATGCAACGCGATGTGACCGATATGGAGCATATGATTTCCGAATACCTTGATTTCGTGCGCGGCGAGGGTCAGGAAGAACCCGTGCGGATGGTGCTCCGCGCCGCGGTGGAGGACATCCTCAGCCGCTATGCCAGCCACGGCAAACCTGTGCCCTTGACGGTGGAGGACGGGGCGGATGGCGTGCAGGTCTTCCTGCGCCCCCATGTGTTCCGCCGCGCGCTGACGAATATCATCGATAATGCCCTGCGCTACGGCAAAAAGGACGTGCGGGTGGTGCTGTGCCGCAAGCGGCAACATGCGGAGATATGCGTGGACGATGGCGGCGAGGGCATCGATAAGGCATTGCGTGAGCAGGTCTTCCGTCCGTTCTTCCGGTTGGATAAATCGCGCAACGAGCATACGGGTGGGGTCGGCCTCGGCCTCACCATCTCGCGCGACATTATCCACGCCCATGGCGGCGATGTGATTTTGCAGGATAATCCCTCCGGCACGGGCTTGCGCGTGCTGGTGCGCTTGCCGATTGCCTCAACTGCCCGTTGAAGCGCGCTTCCG
>VGDC01000356.1 GCA_016869895.1 Alphaproteobacteria bacterium | reverse complement strand
GACATCATCGAATGCCAGCATGCCTGTGATGGAAGCGCGGAGAGAGAATTTCCCCTCGATTTTCGGTGCGGAGAAGCCTTTGGATTTCGCATCCACGATGAAGCCGCGGATGGTGCCGTCCTTGATGTCAGGGTGGCCATAAGCCTTCGCCCAGACGATGGCGATGTCGGCGATGGGCGCGTTGGTGATCCACGTTTTCGAGCCGTTCAGCTTCCAGCCGCCTTCCACCTTCTTCGCGGTGGTCTTCATGCCGCTGGGGTCGGAGCCGTGGTCTGGCTCGGTCAGGCCGAAGCAGCCGATGAGCTCGCCCGTGGCGAGGCGGGGCAGGTATTCTTCCTTTTTCGCATCACTAGCGAAGGAATAGATGGGGTGCATGACCAGGCTGGACTGCACGGAAAGAGCGGAGCGATAGCCGCTGTCCACCCATTCGATTTCACGGGCGATGAGGCCATAAGCCACATGGCTGACTCCTGCGCAGCCATAGCCTTCGATGGTGCAGCCGAGCAGCCCCATTTCGCCGAAACCGCGCATGATGGCGGGGTCGAACTTCTCGTGGCGGTTCGCCTCGATGATGCCGGGGAACAGCGTGTCCCGCGCGAATTGGCGGGTGGAGGTCTGAACGAGGCGTTCCTCGTCGGTCAAAAGGCCGTCGAGCAGAAGGGGGTCTTCCCAGTCAAATGGTGCGGTCATGAATGCAGGTCACAGAACGAGATTGATGATGGAGCCACGCTGCCAGTACACCCCGTGGGACAGGGCATCCAGCGCGCGTTCGATGAGGGTGCGGAGGGCATCGGGTGAGGGGATGTAATTCTTGTGGGCGCGGGCGGGCGAGGCGTGCTTGCGCAGGTCGGTGTCCTTATCGCTCGATGAGCGCGCATCGCGGGTGCGGTTGACGCCCTTGGGAATCGGGAGTGATGAAGGAGGTATCGTATTAGCCATGCCCAGCCCCTTTTGTCTAAGGAGTTATGATTTATCTTAACGTAACATAGGCGGGAAGTGGTGTCACCCGAAATGGCATGCTTCAATCGGCAGGGAGGGGATTGGCGGCCAGCCAGTCTGTCACGGTGCGGATTTGATGGTCTTCCAGCAGGGCTGGCGCATGGCCGACACCTTTGAATTCCACCAGCGTGGCGTTCGGGTGCGTGTCACGCATCTTCTGCGCGACATCGGCTGGCAGGATGTCCGAATCCGCGCCGCGCAGGATGAGCGTGGGGCATTTGATGGTCTCCCACAGCATCCACAGGGAGATGTTGTCCAGCTCCGGCAGCGCGCTGATGGCCAGCTTGAAGGCCTCGGCTATCTTGGGGTCGTAAGAGAGCGAAACGCTGCCATCCATGTGGCGGATTAGCGAATGGTCGAAAACATGCCGCCAGTGCAGGTCATCCGCGATGCCGAAGGGCGTCATGACAGTGCGGAGATAGCGCTCGGCCTCATCGAAATTATCGAAACGCATCTTCTTGCCGACATATTGCATGATGCGGAACAGTCCCTCTATTGGGATGAACGCGCCGATGTCGTTGATGACCAGACGGGAAATTTTCTCCGGCATCAACGAGGCGACCGTCATGCCGATGATGCCGCCCATGGACGTGCCAATCCAGTCGAATTTCTGGATGTTCATCCAGTCCAGCGCGGCGAGGATGTCTTGCAGGTAAACACCGTTCTCATACCAGCGCACGTCTTTGAAATATTCGCTTTTGCCGCGCCCCGCTACGTCGATGCACACCACGCGGTAGCCCGCAGCCAACTCGCGCGCAATGTAGTCGAAATCGCGGGCGTTACGGGTCAACCCATGGATGCAGACGATGGGGTAGGCATCGGGCGCGCCCCATTCATAAATGGCGAGCTTGTGG
>VGDC01000355.1 GCA_016869895.1 Alphaproteobacteria bacterium | reverse complement strand
AGGAAGACCTGCTGGTCGATAAAGCCACGCTCACCAAGGTCTGGGTGCTGCGCCGCATCCTCAACCCGATGGGTGTCATCGACGCGGCTGAGTTCCTCATCGACAAACTTCAGGCCACGAAGAACAACCATGATTTCTTCGGCAGCATGAATTCATAAGAAACGCCCCGGAGGCTAACCGTTTTTTAACTTTCATGGACTAGATTCACGTCCGACACCCTCCTAATACCGCAAGGAAAAACACATGCCTAAACAAGCCATTGCCCGTAAGAAAATCGCACTCATCGGCGCCGGTAACATCGGCGGAACTCTGGCACATCTCGCCGCCCTCAAGGGTCTTGGCGACGTGGTGCTCTTCGACATCGCCGAAGGCCTGCCGCAGGGCAAGGCGCTCGACATCGCCCAGTCCGGCGCGGTCGAAGGCTTCGATTCGGTCATCAAAGGCACGAACGATTACAAGGACATCGAAGGTTCGGACGTCATCATCATCACCGCTGGCGTGCCCCGCAAACCGGGCATGAGCCGCGACGACCTCGTGAACATCAACACCGGCATCATCAAGACCGTCGGTGAGAACATCCGCAAATACGCGCCGAACGCCTTCGTCATCGTCATCACCAACCCGCTCGACGCGATGGTCTGGGTGCTGCGCGAAGTCTCCGGTCTGCCGCACAATAAAGTCGTCGGCATGGCGGGCGTGTTGGATTCCAGCCGTTTCACCCATTTCATCGCCGAAGCGCTGAACGTCTCCATTCAGGACGTGACCACCTTCGTCCTCGGCGGCCATGGCGACACCATGGTGCCGCTGGTGCGTTACTCCACCGTGGCGGGCATCCCCCTTCCCGACCTCGTGAAGGCTGGTCGCATCTCGCAGGCGAAGGTCGATGAGATCGTCGCGCGCACCCGCAACGGTGGCGGCGAGATCGTCGCGCTGCTGAAGACCGGTTCGGCCTTCTATGCCCCTGCCGCATCCGCTATCCAGATGGCCGATTCCTTCCTGAACGATCGCCGCAAAGTGTTGCCCACCGCCGCTTACCTCACGGGTCAGTATGGTGTGAACGACCTCTATGTCGGCGTGCCCGTCATCATCGGCAAGAACGGTGTGGAAGAAGTGGTCGAAATCGAGTTCACCGCCGAAGAGAAGAAACTCTTCGATGCATCCGTACAGGCCGTTCGCGAGCTATGCGAAGGCATCACGCTCTAAACCGCTAAAATGCATGGGTCATGATATTGCGCCCCCGAAAGCTTCTGCTATAGTGGGCGCGATTTCATGACTCCAGACCAACCAATGAAGTGGAATGACAGATGAATATTCATGAGTATCAGGCGAAAGCGGTGCTGGCGAAATACGGTGTGCCTGTGCCCCGTGGACACGTTGCCTATACCGCCAAGGAAGCCGAGAAAGCCGCACAGGAACTCGGTGGCAAACTCTGGGTCGTGAAAGCCCAGATCCATGCGGGTGGCCGCGGTAAGGCCGGCGGCGTGAAACTCGCTAAGTCCTTGGACGAAGTCAAGGAAATCGCTGCGCATCTCATCGGCATCACGCTGGTGACGCACCAGACCGGCCCAGAGGGCAAGGAAGTGCGCCGCGTGTACGTCGAAGAAGGCTCCGACATCAAACAGGAATTGTACCTCAGCCTGGTCGTTGACCGTGCGACCTCCCGCGTGACCTTCATGGCCTCCGTCGAAGGTGGTGTGGAGATCGAGGAAGTGGCTGCCGAGCATCCTGAGAAAATCATTCAGGTCTCCGTTGACCCCGCCGCCGGATTCCAGCCGCACCACGCCCGCGCGCTGTCCTTCGGCCTTGGCTTCGATGCCGCGAAATCCAAGGAATTCGCCAAATTCGCCGCTGCGCTC
>VGDC01000354.1 GCA_016869895.1 Alphaproteobacteria bacterium | reverse complement strand
AAAGTGCAGCAGAACACCGTGAACATCACCGATGTGAACGAGCGCCACACCCAGCTGAATCTCTATTGGAAAGGCTACACCGAAAGCATCGCGAAGACCGACCTGACCTCCGCTTCCATCAATATCGCCATGGATCAGGCGGTGTTGCAGGCGTCGTTCCAGGCTTTCGCTACCATCAGTTCACTGAAATTGACGGATTACATCCGCTGATAAACGCAAATTTAGACAGTTCTTCACCGAAAGTAGGAGATTACCATGTTTCAAGTCACAGAACAGAAAACAACGGTTGCAAACCCCGCCGCACTGGGGCTACATTCTACCTATATTGACAACGTGAGCAGCCGCATGTCGAATTCTGAATACACTCATAAGTCCGCTTCCGCACCGGAAGTCGTCTCCATCGAGTCCCGCTTCGGTGCCGTCAAGGTGGACAAGGCGAAAGCCATCCTTTTCCCCATCGGCATCCTTGGCATGCCCGATAAACATAATTTCGCGCTGACCGATTTCCCCAATCCCAAGCTGCAGCAGTTCAAGCTTCTCCAGTCGCTGGACGAGAACGAGCTGTCGTTCATCACCCTGCCGTTGGAACTGGAGAACGGCATCATCGAGCGTGAAGACATCGTCGCCGCCGCGCAGGATATGGAGATTCCCGTTGAGCAGCTGGGCATCGTGCTCATCGTCTCCGTGCATCGCGGCCTGTCCGATGTGCAGCTTTCCGTGAACGCCCGCGCGCCCATCTTCATCGACACCTCGCGCCAAATCGCCGCGCAATATGTGTTCACCTCCAGCAAATATGCGGTGCAGCACTTCATCACCGGCGACAAGAGCGCCCAGACCAACCATGCATAAGTCGATGGCGGGTGACGCATGAATGATTCATCCGTCATCCGCCGTTCGCCTTTCCTCGCCAAGTTCGCTTGTCTTGGCGCGGAGTGCGAGGACACCTGCTGCAAAGGCTGGAGCATGCAGGTGGATGCAAGGACGATTGACCGATACACCACCCAAAGCCCCGAACTGCTGGATGCCGTCATGGATGATGGCTCCGGCAGTTTCGTCATGAAGCGCGATGCGGAGACCGACATCTGCGTGAAGCTGGAGAGCGGCTTATGCGGCATCCATGCGAAACTCGGCAGTGATTTCCTCGGCGATGCCTGCCATTTCTATCCGCGCGTCACCCGTTCCATCGGTTCAGAAACCCATATGACCGCCACGCTTTCCTGTCCGGAAATCGTTCGGCTGGCACTTGCCGAAGACCACAGTGCTTTGGTGGATGGCGAAAAACCGGAACGTCTGCCTTTCACTGTGAAGGATTATCTGCCGGAGGGGATGGATGCCGACGCTGCGCTACGCGCCCATCAGGCCTTCCTCGCCGTCACCCATGACGCATCCGCCACGCCTGAACGCATCATGGCGCGCATCGTCTCCGCGACCCATTCCTTATCGACCCAGCCGCCGGAAAGCTGGGCGGATGCCGTGCCCTTCTTCCTGAAAATGGCGGATATGCGTCTGCCTGCGCCGGAATCCGCACCTGCAGATGCCTTCAACCTGCTGCATGCCTTGACGGGCATCATCGTCGCATCGCGCAAACCGCGCCGCGAGCGGTTGATGGCGACCGTGAATGATATGGCGGCTGCATTAGCGGTGACGCTGGATTGGCAGAATGCGGGTATCGCACTATCGCCGAACAGTGCCGCCGCGCTTGCCGCGTTGGAGGCGAATTGGATGCAACATCGCGCCGCATCCGATGCCCACCTGCGCCGCTGGATAGGCGCGCAGCTTTCCCTCGCGCTGTTTCCTTTCGCGGGTTTCGGGGAGGACATGAAATCGCGCATCCATATCATCGCGGTGCGTTTCGCCACGGTGAGGCTGGCTTT
>VGDC01000353.1 GCA_016869895.1 Alphaproteobacteria bacterium | reverse complement strand
TGGCGGTGCCGCCCGTCAGATGCACTTCGCCGTTCTGCGCCTGCAAGGTCAGGTCGCGTTCAGCGGTCAGCTTCGCATCCGTGGTCTTGATGGCATCGCTGCCGGATTCTGTCGTGGCGATTTTCACATAATGTTTCGCGGAAACCGCATTCGAAAGTTCAATTTTGCCTGCTGCGTCCAAAGTGAAATCACCCACGCCAGCCGCCGCATCACCCAGCATCTTCACGCCCACGCCGTCTTCCGTGGCGATAAGGCGGATACGGTTGGCATACATGCCGCCCAGCTGGGACGAATCGATGGCGTAAAGCGGGGCAGCGGTCGCCGCGGCGCGCGCGGTCGCCTGTTTGGTGGCATAATCGAAATCGTTCACACCGGTGACGATGTCGAGCACCTTAGCGTTTATCTGCGCGTCCAACTCGACAGAGCGGGACACGAGTGCCAGATAATCCGGTTCGCGGCCATCCAGCCCTGCGCCGTTGACGGTGATAGCGCCGCCATTCACGACGAATCCGTTCAGTGCCCCGTTGCCGCCGATGATGGGCGTGCCTGTGGTCAGCGTGGCATTAGGAGTGTTGATGAATCCGCAGCCATCACAGGTGATGCCGTTGGGGTTCGCCACAATCACATCCGCTCTCCCGCCGAGCACTTCCGTGTAGCCTTGCAGAAGGCTGGTGCGGTTGGTCACCACTTCGTTGAGGATGACGGTGGCTTCGCGGTCAAGGTTCATGTTCGCGCCGACCGCACCTGCCAGTTTGGACTGGCGCATCAGCTGTTCATAGTTGCCGTTGTTGAGCACGACACCCTTCGGATCGACGTTATAATCGTTGAATTTGTTGTGGGAAAGACCTGCGCCGTTGGCCTTGGCGATGTCTACCACAGAGACGCCATTTCCGGCTTTGTAGACCTGTGTCGCGGCATTCGCGGGGTTGATGTCTTGCGCCAGCGCGACATGCGGTGCGCAGAGGCAGCTCGTCGCCAAAAGGAACAGGGAGACTTTGCGTGCGCGCGCGTGTTTATGGCTATTGTTTTTCATGCTCGGAGTTCCTGATGGAATAGATGTTTAGAAGTTCACGGACAGACGCGCGAATGTATTGAAATGTTCGTTTTCCACGTCGTCGGGCATGGACAACGGGTAACCGGTGTAAATATCGAAAGAGATCGGGCCGCTCATGAGGGCGACGCCCACCGCCGCGCCGACCAGCACGCCCGTGGCGGTGCCGGATGCGCGACCATGCACCGCGCCTGCATCCAAACCAATATAGGGTTTGAGGGTCGCAGCCTGCCCGAACAGCGAATCGATAGGCAGCATGACCGCGAGATCGTTTCTCAAATACGCGCCGTGATCGTTGGCGAGGACTTCTTCATAGAATCCACGCACCGTATAGATACCGCCGGCGGAGAATTGCTCCGAGCCGAAGAGTGTGTCCAAGGCGTATTGTCCGCTGAACTGGCTGGAATAGAGCATGTTCTCTTCAAAAAGGTTGAAGGGCTTATAGTAACCTGCCGATACGGTGAGTTTCGAGAACTCCGCTTTGGGTGCGCTACCGGGCAGACCCGCCGCATCCTCTTCCGCGCCGAAAAGGTCAAGCCCGCGCGAATATCCGCCACTCAGGCTGACGCTACCGCCGAGTGCCACGGTGGAATAGTTCACGCCGAGATCCAGCACGGTCAATGTGCGCGAGCTGACATCCAGCTTTGCGTTCTCGATGAAGTTGTTGGTCGATTTGCGGGTGAGGGTGGTATAACCGCTGAATTTACTGTCCTGATCGCGGTATATCACGTGGTCGAGCGAGGCGAATGCTGCTTCGCTGTCGCCGGTCAGCTCAAGCTCCACGCCACCTGCGGTGGTGAGCAGGCTGTCATAATGGGAATAGGT
>VGDC01000352.1 GCA_016869895.1 Alphaproteobacteria bacterium | reverse complement strand
CCTCTTCCGGTGCGGCGTCGATGGCAGCGCGCGAAGGTTCGATGCCGATGACGGGCGAGAAGCCCTCATCCGACAGCAAAGGCAATAAAGGGCCGCTTCCCGCACCCACATCCACTGCCGCGTGGCGATGGGGAATGCGCCCGATATACGGCTTCAGGGCTTTGGCATAGCTGCGCGCGGCGGCGATGGCTTCCTGCGAGGAGTCGAACGCGGCGTGGGAATAGGATTCGTGGAGTTTCTCCACTGCCGTAGGTTCTGGCGCGTAAACCAAATCGCAGCTAAGGCAGCGCACGAGCCGCAGGCACATGAATTCCGGCTGCTTGCGCGAGGCATAGGCGAAATCGTCGAGTTTCGCGTGGTCGATGCGTTCATCGGCGAAGGGCGCATATTCGCGGCTGTTGCAGACAGGACAGGATCGCTCCATCACACGCTCTCCTTGATGGGCGCGGGGGTGATTTCACCGCGCGCGATGAGGTGTTTGCGGATGAAGGCGGGTCGTGCCTTGGTTTCTTCAAAAATCTTGCCGATGTATTCACCCAGCAACCCGATGCCGAGGATGGTCGCTGACCCGAAGAAGAGGATCAGCAGCGCAAGGAAGGTGATACCCTTTGGCACGGCTTCGGGGTGCACGAAACGCATGAAGATGCTGAATGCGGCGATGAGCACCGTCCCCACACAAGCGATGCCGCCGAAGGCCGTCAGCACATGCAGTGGCATCCGCGAGAAGGAGAAGATGCCCTTCTTCGCCCAGCCGATGTTTTTTATCCAGTTATTCGTGCTGGTGCCGAACATGCGTTCGGGGCGCACATAATCTACCCCGACCTGCTTGAAACCCACATAGGCGCGAAGGCCGCGCAGGAAGGCATCGCGTTCTTCACATTGCAGCATCCAATACACCGCCTGCCGGTCGATGAGCGAGAAATCACCTGCGTCCTTGGGAATGGGCACTTCGCTCATGGCGGCGAAGAGGCGATAGAACGTGCGGTAGCAGGCTTCCAGCTTGCGGGACATCTCGCGTTTCACGCGGCGGCCATAGACCACATCCGCGCCGTTGTGCCATTCGCGCACGAAATCGGCGATGACTTCCGGCGGGTCTTGCAGGTCGCCATCGAGCAGCACCACGGCCTCTTTGCTGGCCAGCTCCATGCCGCTGCGGAAGGCCGCTTGCGAGCCGAAATTGCGGGAGTGCGAGATGCCGATGACGCGCGGGTCACGGGCGGAGATGGCGCGGATGACCTCGGCGGAATCATCGGGGGAGTTGTCGTTCACGAAGATGATTTCGTAATCCAGCCCCAGTTTCTGGAACACCGCCACAAGGCGTTCATGCATGATGGGGATGGCCTGTCCGTCTTTGTAGCAGGCGATGATGGCGGTGAGGGAGGTCTTCGTCTCGCGCCCCTGCTGTTTTTTGGTGAGCTGCGCGAAGTCCTTATCGGCGAGGTAATCACGCCACCAGTCGCGGGTCTTCTCCAGCCCTTCTTTCAGCGAAATTTTCGCGCTCCATTTGAAGTCGCGCTTGGCTTTGGAGGCATCGGCGAACCAGTCGTCCACATCCCATGCGCGGGCGACACTGGGGTTGAACTCCGGCTCTTTGGAAATGCCGAATGCGGCTTTGGCGGTGGCGGCGAGGTCTGCCAGTGTGGTCTTTGTGCCGCTGCCGATATTATAGGATTCTCCGGCAGTCTGTGGGGTCATCTCCAATGCAGCGGCGACGAAAGCGGCGGTCACGTCATCCACATGCACGAAATCCCGCGCGGTCTCCGGGCGCGCGAAGGGCGGCAGGTCACCATTCAGGCTCTTGGCGCAAAGCACGGGAATGAGGCGTGAGCTATCCTCATAAGCCCCGTAAACCGAATAGAGGCGCAGGTTCACCACGGGCACGCCACGTGCTTTGCCGAAATAG
>VGDC01000351.1 GCA_016869895.1 Alphaproteobacteria bacterium | reverse complement strand
TGCCTGCGGTGGATGAACGCATCGCCCGTCTGCGGGTCGGCGACACCGAAGACGAAACCGTAGGTTAAGATGCTGCCCTACCTCGCCCTCGGTCTGGCATTGGTGGTCATCGTCCACCTATCCCTCAAAGCATTCGTGAAAGCCAAACCGGAGAATATCCGCAAGGCCTCCCGCGCGTTCATCTGGGTGGCATTCATTATCGCGGCGATTCTGCTGCTGCGCTTGGGATTGGTGCATTATGCCGCCGTGACGGCCTTCATCGGCGCGGTCATCGCCTTTGCGGGGCGCGCCAGCACTCTCTGGGTCATTTGGAAGCGTTTCACAGGCGGGCAGCAGACCATGCGCGAGCCCGCGAAACAGCGCATGAGCAAGGAAGAGGCCCGTAAAATCCTTGGGGTGGCCGTCAACGCCAGCCATCAGGAGATTCAGGAAGCCTATCGCCGCCAAATCCGCAACAATCACCCCGACAAAGGTGGTTCGGAATATCTGGCCAGCCAGATAAATCTCGCGCGGGACACATTACTGGATTGATCACATCCGCGCGGCGGAGCGATTCTGTGCAGCGATTTGCGCCACGATGGGCGGCTCCACGATGCCGCGCTTCTGCAATGTCACTTTCCATTCGCCATAGCTGGCGTGTTTATCGAAATGCGGCGAAACCTCACGGTGGATAGGCAGCAGGATGGGCGGGATGTCCATGCTCCGCGTCGCGTCACGCATCGCGGCGAAAGCTTCCTGCGCCATCTCCAGCGAGTGGAACGCCATTACCATCTGCCCGCCGCCCACGGTTATAGGCAGGGATTTGCCGCCCGTCTCGGCAATGCGCTCCTTAAAGAAACGCAGCGAAAGCGAATCCAATCCTTGCAGCGTCTCTTGTAAAGCTTCCTTGCCCCCTGCAACTTTTTGCAAAGTTTGCAGCAAAATTTCCGCATCATCCGCGTCTTTTCCTTCAAGCTGCATTTCCTGACGTTCGAATATGGCTTCTAAAGCGACTAAATTCGCAGGAAGTTCCATATAATTCGGCACAATGACAGAGAAGGAATAGAGCTTCGCCTCTCCAAAAGCATTCTCCAGCTTGTGCTGGGTATTGCAGTTGAGGCCGGGTGCGGAGAAATTTGGCAGACCCAAGACGGATTTTTTAATGGTATCCACGTCCGATGGCCCATGGTTATGCAGCGTCACGATGGCACCGTTGCGGGATGTCAAATCCCCCAGACGCTCCACCATGCGCGACAGCTTGAATTGCGGCAAACGTCCCGGATAAGCGCCATGCGCATAAACCAGCAGGTCAGCACCACCGACACAACCGAATTTATTGCGCAGCGCCATCGCGGGACTATTGCTCGGATCGAGATCATGCAGCGCCCCAAGCACCGACTTCCCGACCAACACTCGGCGCGCTTCCTCCATCGCCGCTGCGTCACTCTCCGTGCCTGATATGCGCAAAGGCGAAGCGATGGCATCCGCCATCTGCGCCGCCAGAACACCGTTGCCGATGTTGAAATACAGCATATGCAGGGGATTTTCCGCAGCGACACCACTCCGGCGCGCACTCACAATCCGCGAAAGCTGGCCGACGACGTTGGGGGTATCGTCGTGATCCGCGCCAAGGGTGACGCAAAGGGGCGGAATGAATCCCGTTCCTCCAAGCGTCGAGCCGCCAGCGGCATGATCACCGTTATCCCACATTCGAGATGCCCTCTCCCTCAAGATTGCACACTCAGTGTTACATAAAAAAGGTTAATGCTTCGTTACCTGAACAAAGATACTGCGGAATCCGCAGAAACCTATATCATCTGCGCGTCTCCAATCCTAAAACAGGACAGATTTTGATGCCCGCAACCTATGTGCCTTACTTCACTATCGGCATGCTGCTGCTGTCGAACATCTTCATGACTTTCGCATGGTACGGCCA
>VGDC01000350.1 GCA_016869895.1 Alphaproteobacteria bacterium | reverse complement strand
GGATAAGCTGCAATCTTACCGTTGCTGCGCGCGACGATGACGGATATTTCGCAGTCGAAATCGATGTATCCCTCGTAGACAGCCTCTTGGGTCGCCAGTGCTTTCCACGCCTTGCGGCAATCTGTATCCGGGGTGATACCCACCTGACCTTTTCCGTCATAGCCGAATTCCGCTGTTTTCAGCACGCCGCGTTGGCCGATATCCAGCCGCGCCTTTTCCACTTCCATCTCAGACTTCACCAAAGTGAAAGGCGCAGTACCAATGCCATGTTTATTGAGGAAATCCTTTTCGCGGCCTCTGTGTTGCGACAAGCGTAGGATGGTCGCGCTGGGGCGCACATTCACGCTCTTTTCCAACAGCGAAAGGCTGGCATGGGGGATGTTCTCGAATTCATAAGTCACAACATCCACTGAATCCGCAAAACGTTTCAAAGCTGCTTCATCGTCATAAGCCGCAACGGTGGTGATGGATGCGGTCTGCTGCGCAGGACTATCCGTTTCCGGTGTGTACACATGCGTACGATAACCCAGCCGCGCCGCCGCCGAACACAGCATGCGTCCAAGCTGTCCACCACCGATGATGCCGATGGTGGAGCCTGGCTCGATTATCTTATTATTCAGGGGTTTCGTTGACATTTTCTGTCTGTTTCTTGCGATATTCAGCTAAATTTCGAGCGATTTTCGCATCATTCAGTGCCAAAATCGATGCGGAAAGCAGCCCCGCATTAGTAGCCCCCGCATTGCCGATAGCTAATGTACCGACCGGTATTCCGGCGGGCATCTGCACGATGGAAAGCAAGCTGTCCATGCCATTAAGGGCTTTGCTCTGCACGGGAACGCCGAGAACCGGAAGCGCGGTCATGGACGCGACCATGCCGGGAAGATGCGCTGCGCCCCCTGCCCCTGCGATGATGACCTTCACGCCAGCCGAAGCGGCATTCTCGGCGAATTCGACTAGGCGTTTGGGGGTGCGGTGCGCGGAGACGACTTTCGCGTCATAGGAAACACCGAGGGCATCCAGCACATCTGCGGCGTTCTTCATGGTCTCCCAATCCGACTTACTGCCCATCACGATGGCGACATCGACCATAAGGCCTCCTGTTTAATCAATAAAGGCGTTCAACGCAGAAGGCCACGGTTTCCAGAAGCGCGTCCTTCTCGGCACTGGCGGGGAAGACGTCCAAGGCCGCGCGGGCTTCTTCGCAATATTGCTCGGCACGGGCGCGGGTCAATTCCAGCGCGCCATGCTTCTGGATATAGGCGATGGCGGTGGCCAAATCGCCTTCCTGCTGGGCGGATTCGCCTTCCATGGTACGCTGCCAGAAGGCGCGCTCATCCGCAGAACCGTTGTGGTAAGCATGGATGACCGGAAGGGTGATTTTGCCTTCACGGAAATCATCGCCGACGCTTTTTCCCAGCGTTTCCTGCTGAGAGGAATAATCCAGCGCATCATCCACCAGTTGGAAGGCGATGCCTAGCGCAAGGCCATAACGCCGCAAGGGCTCGATGTATTGGTCGGTTCCGCTGATTTCCGCACCGATTTTGCACGCCGCCGCAAAGAGCGTGGCGGTTTTGGCGGTGATGATCTCGAAATAGCGGTCTTCCGAGGTTTCAGGGTCATTAGCGGAAAGGAGCTGCAACACTTCGCCCTGCGCGATGATGGCGGAAGCATCGGAAAGGCTTTTCAGCACGGGAAGCGAGCCTGCGGAAACCATCAACTGGAAAGCGCGGCTGAACAGGAAATCGCCCACGAGGACGCTGGATTTATTGCCCCAGACATCATTGGCGGTGGCGCGCCCACGACGCAATGCACTTTCGTCCACCACATCATCATGCAGCAGGGTGGCGGTGTGGATGAACTCGACCGCTGCCGCCAGTGCGATGTGGTGATTGCCGGAATGGCCGCACATGCGCGCGGAA
>VGDC01000349.1 GCA_016869895.1 Alphaproteobacteria bacterium | reverse complement strand
GGAAACAGCGGGCATCTCGCATTTCCTTGAGCACATGCTGGCTGCCGACACCACCCGCATGACCGTCGAGGAGAATGCCGAGCACCTGCAGCTCATGCGCGGCACATCCAATGCCTCCACGGGACAGGAATTGACGGATTTCTACTATCACCTCGGCAATGAACACGCCGGAGAAGCCGTGCGCATGCTTGCCGACAACGTCCTACGTGCCACGCTGACGCCGGAACGCATCGAGAATGAGCGCGGCAGCATCATGCAGGAATTTCTGGGTGACGCGGATGATACCGACCAGCACATGTGGCAGGGGATTCATCAGATAGCCTTCCCGAACACCGGACTGGATAAACCCATCGATGGCTCGAAGAAGCAGATTTCCAAGCGCACCCGCGAAGAGCTCATCGCCTTCCGCTACGAGCATTATACGGGTGACAAGATGGTGCTGACGGTCGTCGGCGATATCGATCACGACCAGATTGTCAAAGAAGCGCGCGAGCATTTCGCTGACCTGAAGAAAGGCACCGCACCCGACGCGCCCAGAGAAAGCCGCAAGATGAGCGAGTATCGCGGCGGCATGCGCGCGACTTACGACAAACACGCCGAACAGACCGACCTCATCATGGCTTTTGAAAGCAGCGGCAGCGGCGATGCGCAGAACAATCTGCTCGATTCCGTCATCGCCAATATCTTGGCTGGCAGTTTTTCCTCGCGTCTCTTCAAAAGCCTGCGCAACGACACCGGCCTTGTCTATAGCGTGAATGCGGATACCCAGCATTATGAGGGGAATGGCATTCTCACCATCTCCACCTCCACCACCGCGAAAGACACGCAACAGACCATGGACTTGCTCTGCAAGGAGCTGCGCGATTTCCCCGCCAGCGTCACCCAGAAAGAGCTGGAGCACAGCAAGGCCGAGCTCATCGGCGGCATCGAACGCAGCATGGGTGATTTGGAAAGCATTGGCGATAATCTGGGCGATGCCGTGATGAACAAAGACCCCGACACCTCACTGACGAAAACCATCTCCCGCCTGCAATCCCTGACTCTGGAAGAGGTGCAGGCGCGCGCCGCGAAGGTGCTATCCTCCGCCCCGACCATCATGGCCAGCGGCAATAAGGCGCATAAAATGCCGCCTTATGAGGAAATCACCCGCAAACTCGGCCAGGAGCGTCATGTGGATGCTTCCGGTCTCGTCGCCGAGAAACTGCCTTCTGCCGACCGCAGCCTGCGCGGCGCGATTGTGGCGGGCACGCAGAAACTCCGCCAGCACGAACGCGCCTGACAGTGATGCTTCACTCCGGCGGCGGCATCTGCGTCACAGCGGGCGCAGGGGCTTGCGCTTCCGCAGGCACTTCCACTGCAACGGGCGCAGCAGCAGAGCTGCCAGCCGCACCGGGCAACAGCTTAAGCCAGCCGGTTTTCATCAGATAATCATTCATATAAGTGGCGATGAACTCCACTCCCAACGCATTCGGGTGTACGCCATCCTGCTGCATATAACCCGCATTACCGAAAATCGGCTCCAGCAGGAACGGATAGACCGGCACGTTGTATTTCACGCCCGCTTCCGCGAAAAGCGTCGTCAATGCATCGGCATAAACCGCATCATAATTCGGCGGCGCGGTGACCCGCACGAGGATGGTCTTGATTTTCCGCTGCTGCAATTCGAACAGCATCGCCTCGATATTGCTGCGGATGACATCGGTGGAAATGCCGCGCAGCATATCGTTTCCGCCTAGCGCGAGAATCACGATATCGGGGCGTTTGCGGTCAAGCGACCATTTCAGCCGTGCTTTACCGCCGGAGGTCGTGTCCCCCGCGATGCCTTCGTTGATGACCTCCACATCATATCCCGCCTCGCGCAGTTTCCGTAACGATACAGAGGGCAGCGATTCCCCATTCGCGAGGTTATAGCCGGAGATGAGGCTA
>VGDC01000348.1 GCA_016869895.1 Alphaproteobacteria bacterium | reverse complement strand
CATCCGTGCGGTTATCGTCTGTCCGCGCCGCCTCTTCCGAAGGTGATCTTTCCACGTCGGTATAGGTACGCATCTGCGTCAGTTCATCCGCGACATGGTGCGAGCGATCGCCCGTCACACCCAGGATGAATCTTTTGTCATCACGATTCCGGCCGGTGACATGCCCTAGCCGATGCTGCTGGACAAGGAAAGCATCCATCAACTGGCCGGGTTTACCCAGCGCCTCGAACTCTTTCACCAGCGGCACGGCTTGTTCGGTGCTGATGAACCCATCCGCCCACATATCGCGCACGAAATCCATCGGATTAGTGTAGCTGTTGTCGCCATAGGCGATGCTATTACGGCGCACGGCGGCGGCTTGCAGGAGAGGGTTCCCCTCGCCGTTGCGATGCCTGGATGCCGATTGATAATCCGGCTTATCTTTTGCGACAAAACGTCCTTCCTCGGCCTGTTTCGCGAATTTCTCATGCGCTCTTTGCGCGCTGCGAAGTTGGAATTTGCTGCTGAAATCCTGCGGGTCTGGCGGCGGCGTATAACCTTTGACGGCCATAAAATCTCTCCGGATATTCTTATTTTATGGAGGGATTATAGAAGCCAATCATGTCACTTTTATGACAGGAAATCGCTTTTCACGCATGGCCGACATCGCCGGAGAGCTTGAACATATCGACCCCCAGCGCGCCAGCGGTCTGCTCCCATTTGTCGGCGTCTTCCGTGTCGAAAAGCAGGCGGGTGGTGGCGGGCACGGAAATCCAGCTGTTGGCTTCTATCTCCGCCTCCAGCTGCCCAGCCGCCCATCCGGCATAACCCAGCGCGAGCAGGCTTTTCTTCGGCCCTTCGCCCTTGGCGATGTCGTGCAGCACCTGCAGGTTGGACGTGGCGGCGATGCCGCGCTCGAACACCAGTGTATCGGCATGGCGGTAATCATCCGTGTGGATGACGAGGCCGCGCCCCGCTTCCACCGGCCCACCAAGATAGACGGGGCGTGCGGCGGGCGGCGTGGTGGTCGGAATCTTCAGCTGTTTCAGCACATCGGGGAAGTTCAAATCGTTGATGTGATGGTTGACGATGACCCCCATCGCCCCCTCTTCGCTATGGGCGCAGATGAACAGCACCGACCGGCTGAAGCAGGATTCGGTGATGAGGGTTGTGGCGACGAGAAGCTGGCCTTCCATATAGCTTCCGGTGCGCGGGATACCGGGGAATGGTGCGCTGGTCATGGTGTTCCTTATGATTTCGGTCATCATAACGGTAAACGCGCAGGATTGCAAATCGCCCCTTTTTGGGCTATGGTCTGTCCCATTCTGTGACTATTTCCCGACGGTCTCCCCTTCCATGCGCCTACCAAGTTCCTGTCTTTTCATCGTCTTCCTCCTATGCGCGGCCTTTCCTGCAGCGGCATTGGAAAGCGCACCCGCGCAGGCGGAATTCTCCAGCATCCGTCTGGTGACGGGCGCGTTGCATGCGGATGGCACGCTCGATGCCGCGGTGGATGTAAGACTCGACAAAGGCTGGAAGACCTATTGGCGCTCCCCCGGCGATGCGGGTTTCCCTATGACCGTCGCGCTGGAGGAAGGCTCGGTGAATGTCGCCGATCCGCTCATCCAATGGCCGTTCTGCACCCGTTTCGTGGAGGAATGGGGGCTGGAAGTCTTCGGATTCAAGGACAAGGCGTTGATTCCCGTTTCCCTGACTATTCCGGATACGAAGCAGGACACGAAGGTGAATCTGCGGGTCAGTTATGCTGTGTGCAGCGACATCTGCATCAATCAGGATCATCACGTCACTCTGGACATTCCCGCTGGATATGCGCCCAGTGCGACCCATGCCAAACGCGTGGCGAAAGCGCGCGATGCCTTGCCTCTGGCGAATGGCACAGGCGGTTTGAAGGTGGAAGCCGTGCAGGTGGAATCGGAAGATGCCGCCACGGGCAAAGGGGTGCTGATGGT
>VGDC01000347.1 GCA_016869895.1 Alphaproteobacteria bacterium | reverse complement strand
GACCTTGGGCTTCACGGTCTCCAACTCGGCGAGGGTATGGCGGAGATAGGCCTCTTCTGCTTCGGCACGGGCGACTTGTTCGCGCAGGGCTTCCAGCGCGGTCACCTCAGCGCGCCATGCACGGAAGGCGGTCTCCACCGCCGTGCGCTCGGCGGCGTGGTTGCCGAAATCATCCAACAGGTCGCGGTGGGAGGAAGGGTCGAGCAAGCCGCGCTGATCATGCTGCCCGTGGATTTCCACCAGCATTTCGCCCAGCGATTTCAGCGCCGTGACGCTGACGGACTGGTCATTGATGAGACAACGGCTTTTGCCATCGGCGGAGAGGATGCGGCGGATGATGAGTTGGTCACCCTCGATTTCAAGGCCAAGCTCTGCGAGCTGCGCGGCGATGGCGGCGTTGCCGGAAATGTCGAATTCCGCGGTGACACTGCCCTGCTCTTTTCCCGCGCGCACCAGACGCGCCTCCGCCCGCCCACCGATGGCCAGCCCTAATGCATCCAAAAGAATGGATTTACCCGCGCCCGTCTCACCGCTCAACACGCAAAGACCGCGCACGAACGGCACCTGCGCCTGTTCGATCAACACGATGTCGCGGATGGTGAGTTGCTGAAGCATGGATCACTTCTTCTTAGGAAGCCAGCGTTGCCAGAAGGATTTAGGGTCTTTAGCGGCGGCATCGCGCTGGCTTTCGGGCACGAGCATGCGGTAGCTGTCGTGATACCACGGGCTATCGGGATAGTTATAGCCCAGAACGGCGGCGTATTTCCGCGCTTCGTCCGTCACGCCGAGGGAGAGGTACGCTTCGGTGAGACGGTGCAGGGCTTCCGGCACTTGGCTGGTGGTCTGGTAGTTATCGACCACGTTGCGGAAGCGGTTGATGGCGGAAAGGGTCTCACCGCGGACGAGGTAATACCGCCCGACCTCCAGCTCCTTACCTGCCAAATGGTCGACCGTGAGGTCGAGTTTCAGCTTCGCGTCACGCGCGTAATCCGTGCCGGGGAAGCGGCGCACCACATCTTCCAGCGCGCGCTGGGCATCTGCTGTTTTGCTCTGGTCGCGGCCGATGTCGGTTATCTGCTCATAATGGCAAAGCGCGAGGAGGTAATAAGCGTAAGCGATGTTCTCGTTACCCGGATGGAGGCGCACGAAACGCTGGAGGATTGCAATCGCCCCTTCGTAATTCTCCTGCTGGTAGTTCGCATAAGCCGCCATCACCTGCGCGCGGTTCGCCCAAGGGGAATAGGGATGCTGCTGCTCGACCTGCTCGAATTTTTCCACCGCCACTTTATAGCTGCGCTTGTCCATGGCTTCCTGCGCGTCGTTATACAACTGCTCGACAGGAATCGTCTCCGCTTCGGTCAGCAGGGAATCTTCATCATCTTCGGTGGAGCTGCACGCCGAAAGGGCGACAAGCGGAACGGCCAGCAGAAGCGGCAGGCGGGAGATGCGGAGAAACTGGCGAAGGAAGGGCATGGCGACACGACAAAAATGGAATGAGAATCTGCTTGTTTATAGCAGGATTCCCGCCGGAGTGCCAAGGGAAATACCGATTTTCCAAGCGGAAGGGTTTACTCGTGCAGCGCGCCGCTTAGACCCGCGCCGAGGCTTATCTGACCGCCGGTGACGCGCAGGTCGTGGGTGGGCAGCAAGGCGGCGGGGGAATGCACCTCGGCGAATGCGGAAGCATCGGCGAACAAGGTGCGCAGAATCTGGTTATTGATGGTATGGCCGGGGTGGCTGGCCACGACGCGCGCCAAGAGGGGCGCACCGGCGAGGTACAAATCGCCCACGACGTCGAGTGCCTTATGGCGCACGAATTCATCGTTGAAGCGCAGACCTTCGCGGTTCAATACGCCTTCTTTGCCGATGACGATGGCGTTATGCAGCGAGCCGCCACGGGCGAGGCCGATGGAGCGGAGGTATTCCACTTCCTGCTCGAAACCGAAGGTGCGC
>VGDC01000346.1 GCA_016869895.1 Alphaproteobacteria bacterium | reverse complement strand
GTCTGCGCGCTATCCATGGGCAAATCCAGCCTACGGTGCTGGACGGGCTGATGGATCAGGTGAAGGCTTGCGCCAATGAGCTGGAGCGCATCGCCAGTGAAGGGGGTGAAGAACTCTCGACCCCGCTGCCGGGCAAAATCGAGGTGGATGCCGCGCCTTATTCCGCCGGTTTCGCGGAGAAGGAAATCCGCTCGTCGCTGCCCGTATGCGACAAGGACGACACGGAAGCGGCGTGATTCCGGCTTAATTACCCCAGATGTTCTTCGCTTTCGCGGCCTGCTCGCTCGTCATGATGTCGAGTTTCTTAGCGTTGCGCACCGCCAATGACGCGCCCATCACCACGAGTGCCGGGATGAGCGGTGGGAGCAGAATCCCCAGCATCAATCCCAGAATAGCGCCTATGTAGGCTTGCGTGGTGTAGCGTTTGTCGCGCAATTCCATCCGCTGGTTGATATAGGCCACCAGCCGTTGCGCGCCGCCTTTGCATAAGGCATATCCCGCGGCGATGAAACCGAAGCTGAGGAACAGCCAGCCGAGGAACTGACCACCTTCGCCGTAAGGCAGCAGGCTCGCACCGAAGAGGAGCAGGAACATGCCGACCAACATAAGCAGGACGGTATCCTCCAGTTTCACCGGAGATTTCAGGATGATGGGCGCGGCAGTGCTTCCTGCCACGGCTTTGAGGGCTGGGGCTTCGGAGGGTTGCGGCGAAAGGGCGATGGCATCAGGGTTCTCTGCGAGTGCCTGCGCCATAGGGCTTTGCGCAGAATAATCCTGTGCGAAGGAGTGTGCGTGTTTATTCATGGGTGTGCCTGTTTAATTTGATCTCTGCCAAATTTTTATCCAAGCAGCATAAACCACTCTTTTATGGAAAGAAACAGGAATTTATGCACAGGTAGAACAGGGCGGCTTCCCGCCATCTGAATCCTACAAGTATGTCGCAGCGACAAAAGGTGTATCAAACCTCTTCACGTACGAAGTAGGCGGGACGCCTTTCGATCCCCTCGATGATACGGATAAGGTATTCCCCGATGACGCCGATGGAGAAGAGGGTCAACCCGCCTAAGGTTAGCATCACAACCATCAGCGAAGTCCAGCCAGGAACGCCCGCGCCATGCAGGAAATGCTTGATGATGAGCCATCCACCATAGGTCAGGCTCAGCATGGCGATGCTGATACCGAGAAAAGCGACTGCTTGCAGGACGATGGACGAATTCCCGAAGATGAGATTCGAGAACTGGCGGATGCGGCGGCGCAGCGTGAAAGCGGATTTGCCGTGTTCCCTCGCATGGTGGGTGACGCCGACTTGCACGATGTCGCGGGTGACATAAAGCATCAGCGATGGAATGAAGGGGCGCGACGTATGAATGGCAAGCATGTTTCTGACCACATCGGCGCGGAAGACCTTGAAAGGCGAATTTTTCAAACCTGCAGGAATGCCGAGAATCCGTGAATCGAAATAGGCCTTCACCCGACTTCCGAATCGCTGCAGAAGCGTGTGTTTCTTGCGGTTGGTGAAGCTTCCCATCACCACGTCATGCTGCTGTTGAGCCAGCAGCAGGGGAATATCCTCCGGCGCGTGCTGGAGGTCATCATCAATCGTGATGATCCAATTCCCTCGCGCATGCTGCATGCCGCACAGCACCGCTCCGGCCTTGCCGAAATTGCGCGCCAGACAGAAAGCCCTCACCTGAGGGTAAGCTGCTGCCAGCGTCTTGAGAATCGGCCATGTTTCAGGGTTGGGCGAGCCGTCATTCACGAAAATCGTTTCGTGTGACAGCCCCGCAGCGTTGAACACGTTCGTCAGCCTCTCGACCAGTTCAGGCAAAGTGCGGGTGCTGTTGTAAACGGGAATCACCACACTGTATGTGGGAGGATTATTCGACATGGGAGACCGTCCTCGTGGAATGTTCATGACGGATTTCCAGCAACATATAGGGCAGGAAATTCTGGAAGAAT
>VGDC01000345.1 GCA_016869895.1 Alphaproteobacteria bacterium | reverse complement strand
ATGTCAAAGGAATCGCTTCCAGAATCCGCCGCGCCGGGAATGGTGTAACGTCCTTCGCCTTCGACGCCGCCGCCTTCAAAACCTTCAAAGAAGAAAGAGACGGGCACTTTCAGCACCTTCGCCAGTTCAAAAAGCTTACCGGCGCGGATGCAGTTCACACCACGCTCGTATTTCTGAATCTGCTGGAATGTCACGCCGATGGAATCACCGATGGCTTCCTGGCTCATGCCTTTCATGGTGCGGCCGAAACGCAGGCGCTTACCGACATGCACATCAACAGAAATGGGACCTGGCATCGATATCAATCCTCTAAGAACGAAATGCTGACACTACAAAGAACCAGCCGGGCGGAAACGCCACAAAGATAATATAGCGTTACCCTAGGTTGTTTTTCAAGTCTTATTCCATTTGCCACGGAAACAAAAGGTAAACAAGAAGAAAATAACAATTAGTAAAGTAAATTCTCCATAGCGACTGTACCAAGTTGGCGCATTTTTTTGCTGGGGCAACCTCACGTCGAGCACCCCTTCCTGATTGAGCGGCAGACTCGCCAAGGTATTGCCATAACTATCAAATACTGCGCTCACGCCGGTATTCGCCGCCCTGACCAGAGGAGTCGCGCGCTCCACTGCCCTCATGCGCGCCATTTCAAGATGCTGGTAGGGTCCTGTGCTCGTGCCGAACCATGCATCATTGGTGGCATTGAGCAACCAATCGGGTTGGTTGCCTTCAACTGAGGTGCGGAAAGCAGGGAAAATTGTCTCATAACAGATCAATGGCTGCACGTGCGGCGCAGCGCCGCCGACATCAATCACCTTCGCGCCTTCACCACGGGTGAAATCCGACGTGCCGGGAGTGATTTTGTTCAAACCGAATGGAGCAAGCAAGGCGCGGAACGGCACGAATTCGCCAAAAGGCACAAGGATGTGCTTATCATAAACCGCTATCACTTCTGCTTGATGGTTCACCGCCTGTACGGAATTCCATACTTTCAGCTCTCTAGTGGTTTTATCTACGCGCAAGACACCCGTCAGCAAGGTCGCATCTTCAGGCACTATGGAAGCAAGCGCCTCCGCCCAGTTGGATCCACTGGTGAAGGGATAGGGCATCGCGGTTTCCGGCCAAACGATATAATCCGGTTTCACATCTGCCTTAAGCGAGAAATCCGCATGTTTTTGAAGTGCTTGATGTTGTAGGTTCGGATCCCATTTCAAAGACTGGGGGATATTTGCCTGCACCACACGCACGAGCGGACGGCTTTCGGTGCTTTCTTCCGTGATGCGCCCTGCCCCCCAAAGCGTGAGAAGCACACTTGCCGAAAAAACCACCGCAAGAAAACGCTTGTTCCCGCGCCAATCAAGCAAGAGCGCAAATGCCAGTGATAGCAACGCCATCCATAGACTCATGCCGTAAACACCAACGTAGGCCGCGCCCTGCATCATGGGCAGGTAAGCGGATGTGATGTAACCAAGATGATTCCAAGGGAAGCCATAGAGGAATTCAGTGCGGGCGATTTCGCCCAAAACCCAAAGCACTGCAAGCAGAATGACCTTGTCAGCGCGGGTGCGCGTGTGTTTTGCGAGGCGATGGAAGAGATACCCGACCAAGCCAGTGAAGAGACCAAGATAGGCTGGAAGCAGCAAGAGGGCGAAAGGCACCATCCACAGGAATGCCCCGTTATCGACACCCAAGGCAATGGTTATCCAATATAATCCCGTCACATGGTGGCCAAGGCCGAACCACCAGCCGGCCGCGAAAGCGTTCTTTGCGGTCAAACGCCCTTCCAGCAGCAGAAACAGACCGGAAAAGGCCAGAAACGAGAACGGAAGCAGCTTGAACGGCGCGAAAGCGAGGGTCAGCAACACACCCAATCCGCAGGAGACCAACCAGACGCGTTTTCCCTGCAACTGCGTCAGCCATGCGGCAAAGCGCGCCAAACGGCCAGCGGATAGAGGGGATGGATGCTGCA
>VGDC01000344.1 GCA_016869895.1 Alphaproteobacteria bacterium | reverse complement strand
GACCTTATCCAGTTCCGATTGGGTGACAGTGCCTGCGAGATTCAAGGATTCGGCCGCCAGTGTGTCGATGGTGTCCTTGACAGAATCGGCGGTGGTGGTGGCGCTCAAAAGGAACAGGCCATTATCGGGGAAATCATTGGTGGTTGCACCAACATTTCTAGCGATGCGTTTCTCATCGACCAATGTGCGGTTCAGGCGGGAAGAAGAACCTGCACCGAGAATCGCGCCAAGAACCTGATCGACCGCCGCTTCCTGCGGGTCTTTGCGCCCTGTGCCTTCAAAGGCGATGTAGAGGTTCACTTCCGGCGCGCTGGGGTTCACATAGGTCTTCATGCCGCCGCGATACACCGCTGGTGGCGCTTTGCGTGGCGCATCATTCGTGGGGGTAAGGCCATCGAAATGCCTTTCCGCCCAAGCGACGACATCCTCGTGCTTCACATCGCCCACCATCGCCAGCGTCATGTTATCGGCGGTATAATGCAGGGTCTTGAATTCGTGCAGGCCTTTCAGGTCGTGGTTCTGCACGGTGTCCACCGTCTGGAAGCGGTCTTTGTCCAGTTGGGAATCAGGGAAGGCGGTCTGCAGAATACGCTGATAGTTGATCATCGAGGGTTTATCGACGCCGGAGCGCAGCTCCACTTCCACCGAATTGCGCTCGGCCTTGAGGAATTCCTCCTCGAAGCGCATGTTCAGCATGCGCCCGCCCAGCATTTCGACCACATCCTCGGAGAATTCTTTGCTCAGCTGAAGTTTGTAATCCGTGCGTTCACTATTGGTGCTGGCATTGGTGGTGCCGCGGCGGTTCTGCACCGCCATGGTGCGTTCCAGTTTATTCTCGAATTTGCCGAGGTTCGCCAGATGCTCCAGAAAATGCGCCATATTGTCCTGATCGGGACGCTCATGGCGGTAGCCCACATTCACTGTGACGTTGCCATAGACCTGCTCACCGGGCGCATACTGGGTGATGACGGTGAGGCCGTTCTTCAGGGTGGAGACTTGGGGCTTGCTCATGGAAACCTGCTTAATCGAGGATATATGCCGCTGAAGTATAGGCGGCTTCTGTTACAATGCGATGACAGCGATATAGGATTTTTATTGTGCCATGCGGAATAATGGGGGATAATCCCCCGGATTTGCGGTTCCGGTCGCTATAAGCCTCTTAAATAATAAGAATAAAAGGCATTGAAAAGGGCAGTATCATGCAGAGTGGTATCACCACCATGTTCAACCATACGAAATTCCAGGCTGTGCGCGGTCTTGTGATTGCTGTGGCCGTCGTTTTGGGGCTTTCCTGGGTTTCGTCCATTCCCGTCACTATGAATATGGAGTGGTATAGCACCCTCCAGAAGCCGGCTTTGAACCCCGCACCTTGGGTGTTCGGCGTGGTCTGGCCCATCCTTTATGTGCTGATGACCTGCTCGGCATGGCTCATCTGGCAGGAGCATCAGAAAATCCGCGATGCGGTCGAAGAGGCTTTGGCACTTTTCATCTTCCAGCTGGTCGCTAATTTCTTCTGGCCGCTGTTCTTCTTCGGCATGCAATCGCCATGGCTGGGGCTTTTATGGATTGGTCTGGTGTGGCTGCTCGTGTCGTTGACGGTGATATTCTTCGCCGCTATTTCCCGAAAAGCCGCAGTTTTGCTCGTGCCGTATTGGCTCTGGGTGTGCTTCGCTTCTTACCTCAGCTATTCCATCTGGACGATGAACGGCTGATTTACACCCTTTTAACGGGAAAGACCTTCTTGGCATACAGCCCTCTTAAGGGAGATGGTTTAGGGTGATAATACCAACCATGCAAACCAAGGAGAATTATCATGTTAAGCTATGCAATCACCTTCTTCGTACTCGCCGTCGTAGCAGCCATTCTGGGCTTCGGTGGTCTGGCAGGCACTTTCGTTTCCATCGCTAAGTTCCTTGCCGTACTCTTCGTTGTACTCTTCGTGGTCAGCGTGATCGCCAATATGGTGTCCG
>VGDC01000343.1 GCA_016869895.1 Alphaproteobacteria bacterium | reverse complement strand
CCATGCCCTGCGGCAGACGGGAGATGACCTCCAGCAATCGTGCCGTGGCGGGTGTGCTGCCCGTGGTGCCAGCGGCGATGACGGGAGTGGCGGGGGGATTCGCCGTCCAATATTCCACCAGCCAGCCGAGCATGAGATTTCGCCGCTGGACAGGGTCTATCCGCCCTTCCTGCTCCAGAATCTGTGGCCATTGATGGATGAGAATCTGCAAGAAATTGACGGTTATTTCCCAATGCTTGGCTAATTCACCCGTCACCAGCCCCTGCAAATCGGCGAAATCGCATTCTTCGCGCTGCACATCATCCAAGAAACGCGCTAGCTCGGCGGCGAGCTGAACGGCCTGCTCGAACAAGGCCGGACGACCATTCACCCGCTCGAACTTCGCAATAAGAGTCGCCAGCAACAACACCCGCCGCGAGGGCGCGATGGCGGGGGGAATATCGGCCTGTTCCGCCATGCCGAGGAGCAGCTCTTCTTCATCGACATCGCCGATGGCTTGCATATTCGGCAGCAACAAAGGCACTCCGCCCGATGCGCGGAGGAATGCCTCGCGCAGCGCGCGGATAGCACGGCGGGAGGGCAGCAGCACACGCATCTGCGCCAGTGCCAGCGGTTTTCCCTCGGCGCGCCTCAGCAACCCTTCTGCCAGCACGTCGGCGAAGGGTCTATCCGGCGCGATGGTGAAGAGGGAACGGGGCGGCACGTTAGTCCTTTTAGTGCGGGTTTCTCAATGCTGGCGCATGACCTGATAGGGGCAATCGAGCGAAAAAGCGGGCACGGCAACGTCGAAATGGCCGCCGCTCTGGGCGTTCTCGAAGGTGTAATGGCCGGTCATGATGCCGGACGGTGTGTTCAGCACCACGCCGCTGGTATAACGGAAGGTCTCGCCTGCGCGCAAGGTAGGCTGCTCGCCGATGACACCCTCGCCGCGCACTTCCTGCACCTTGCCGCGCGCGTCGGTGATGTGCCAATACCGGCTGCGAAGCTGCACCTCGGCAACACCGCGGTTCTCGATGAGGATGGTATATGCCCAGACGTAATGGTTATCGGCAGGGGCGGATTTCTCATCAAGATAGGCCGGTTCGACCTGAACATGGATGTGGCCGGTGGTTTTGCTGTACATGGGTCAGATATCCGCGAAAGCCAGCGTTTCGCCCGCTTGGCCGGGGTGGGTGACCGCGCCTTTTTCAGCAGAGCCTACGGTCTGGCAGTATTTCCAGAGCACACCCGTTTGGTATTCATGTTTGCGAGGCACGAAGGCTTTGCGGCGCTCGTCCAGTTCTTGTGCCGACAACTCGACCTCAAGCTTACCCTCAATCGCATCGATGACGATGATGTCGCCGTCTTTCAGCAGGCCAATCGTGCCGCCGACTGCGGCTTCGGGGCCGACGTGACCGATGCAGAGACCGCGCGTGCCGCCGGAGAATCGCCCATCGGTGATGAGGGCGACGGAATCCCCGCGCCCCTGCCCGTAAATCGCGGCGGTGGTGGAGAGCATCTCGCGCATGCCGGGGCCGCCCTTGGGGCCTTCATAGCGGATGACGATGACATCGCCTTCTTGATAATCGCCCTTTTCGACAGCGGCGAAAGCATCTTCTTCGCGGTCGAAGCAGCGGGCGGGGCCGCGGAATTTCTGCTTTTCGGGCGGAATGCCCGCGACTTTAACGATCGCACCCTCTTCGGCAAGGTTGCCCTTCAAGGTGACCACGCCACCTGTGGGGGATAGCGGGTTGGAAAGCGGGCGGATGACTTCCTGATCGGTCTGGAAGACCACGCCTTCAAGGTTCTCGGCCATGGTCTTGCCCGTCACGGTGAGGCAATCGCCATGGATATAGCCGCCTTCATAAAGGACTTTCAGCACTACCTGCACCCCGCCGACCTCGAACATATCCTTCGCGACGAAGCGGCCACCCGGTTTCAAATCGCCGATATAGGGGGTTTTACGGAAGATTTCGCTGACATCATGCATATCG
>VGDC01000342.1 GCA_016869895.1 Alphaproteobacteria bacterium | reverse complement strand
AATCTCCACATTGCCGATCTGGCGCATCTTCTTCTTGCCCGCTTTCTGCTTCTCCAGCAGCTTGCGTTTACGGCTGATGTCGCCGCCATAGCACTTAGCGGTCACGTCTTTGCGCATGGCGCTAACCGTTTCACGGGCAATGATTTTTCCGCCGATAGCCGCCTGAACCGCGATGGGGAAAAGCTGACGCGGGATGAGGTCTTTCAGGCGTTTGCACATCGCACGCCCACGGAATTCCGCGTTATCACGGTGGCAGATGAGCGCGAGGGCATCGACAGGCTCGGAGTTCACCAGCACATTCAGCTTCACGAGCGGGCTTTCACGGTGGCCGACCATCTCATAATCGAAGCTGGCATAGCCCTTCGAGCAGGATTTCAAGCGGTCATAGAAATCGAACACCACTTCGTTGAGTGGCAATTCATAAATCACCATCGCGCGGTTACCGACATAGGTCAGCTCTTTCTGGATGCCACGTTTTTCCGTGCAGAGCGCAAGCACATTGCCCAGATAATCGTCCGGCACGAGGATGGTCGCTTTAATCCATGGCTCTTCGATGTGCTTGATGCGGGTGACATCCGGCATATCGGCGGGATTGTGCAGATCCTCGATTTCGCCGCTATTCAGGTGCATCTTGTACACCACGCTGGGCGCCGTCAGGATGAGGTCGAGGTTATATTCGCGGTCGAGGCGTTCCTGAATGATTTCCAAATGCAACAGCCCAAGGAATCCACAACGGAAGCCGAAACCAAGCGCGGTCGAAGTCTCTGTCTCATATTCGAAGCTGGCATCGTTCAAACGCAGCTTGGCGAGGCTGTCACGCAGGTCTTCGAAGTCGGATGCATCGATGGGATACATGCCGCAGAACACCACGGGTTGCGACGGTTTGAAGCCCGGAAGCGGCGCGGCACAGGGCTTCTTGTCGTCGGTGATCGTGTCACCCACGTTACAATCCGCCACCTGTTTGATGCCTGCGACGATATACCCCATTTCGCCGGGTTTCAGCGAATCCACAGGCACTTTCTTCGGCGTGAAATACCCCACATGCTCGACCGGATGCACGGTCTTGTTGGACATCATCTGGATTTTCGTGCCTTTTTTCAGCACGCCATCGACCACGCGAACAAGAATGATGACACCGAGATAAGCGTCATACCAGCTATCGACCAGCATGGCTTTCAGCGGCGCATTCTCGTCTCCCACGGGTGAAGGCAAGCGGTGCACGATGGCTTCCAGCGCCTCTTTGATGCCGATACCCGTCTTCGCGGAAACGCGGAGCGCGTCGGACGCATCGATGCCGATGACTTCCTCGATCTGCTCTGCGATGCGCTCCGGCTCAGCCGCGGGCAAATCGATTTTATTGAGCACCGGAACCATTTCATGGTTCGCATCGATGGCTTTATAGACGTTGGCGAGGGTCTGCGCTTCCACGCCCTGACTGGCATCCACCACAAGCAAAGAGCCCTCGCAGGCAGCCAAAGAACGGCTCACTTCATAGCCGAAATCGACGTGGCCGGGCGTGTCCATCAGGTTGAGGATGTAGGTTTCGCCGTTATCGGCTTTATATTCCAAACGCACCGTTTGCGCTTTGATGGTGATGCCGCGCTCACGCTCGATATCCATCGTGTCCAGCATCTGCTCTTTCATCTCGCGGTTCTCCACCGCGCCGCAGAATTGAATCAGGCGGTCAGCGAGCGTGGACTTACCGTGGTCGATGTGCGCGACGATGGAAAAATTGCGGATGTGAGCTAAATCTGTCATGGGCAGAGATATAGGGAAAACCGCGCCTAAACGCAACTGATTTCGCATCGCTTGCGTTGAAGATGCATTCTGCGTTAAAATCAGAAAAAACAATGATTATTGAATCATAAAAGTGAGGATGCATGAGCCATAAGTTCGCGAGCCACCCCGCCATGCGGGAGGACTACACCATGCCGCAGATGTGGGATCAATACACGGCGGATGACCACAACACATGGAAAACCTTGTTCGAGCG
>VGDC01000341.1 GCA_016869895.1 Alphaproteobacteria bacterium | reverse complement strand
CCGCCAAGGATGAGAAAGTCATCTCCGCGTCCCACATCGCCGGTTCCATGCTGTCCAACGAGGCGGATGAAGGCGAAGAGGGCGAGGAAGAAGGCGCAGTGATTTCGGCTACCCCCGCGACCGAAGAGTAATCTTCCGTTCACATCAGAAAAAGCCCGGATAATCTTGGTTGTCCGGGCTTTTTCGTGCGCTGGAATCGGATTGTCATTTTTCTGTAAATTTTTTGTTAAGCCTTTGTCTGTTAAACTCATCCTGAAACAATGAAGGATTGGTTTTGGGTAAGGATAAACACATCGTCGAGCCGGCACTGACGGATTTTCTGCCGCCAGCGAAGAAGCCGAAAAAGATATTCCGCCGCACGGCTGCGCTGGGCACGGCGGTCGGCCTGTATTTCGGCGGGCCTTATATCGACATGGCGACGGATAGCTATGACCTGCCGCCGATGACCCCTTGCGACAGCTACAGCGCGCCGCTCATAGATGGTCGCCCCGATGCGGGACGAGCGCAGGAACAGGCCATCCTCAACCTCTTCGAAAATCCCGGCAGCCGCGATTCCCTCGTCATCCAGTCCATCCTCGCCAGCGGGGGAGCGGAGGGGCGTTTGCGCGGTTTCCTTGATAACCATGTGGGAATCGACGCGAAAGCAGCCCTCACCGAGCAATCGCAGGCTTACGACGAAAGCTGCGGCGTGCGCGGCATCTTGCAGGACATCAGCATCTTCAACCCACTGCGCATCAACGCCGCGACCTATGACGAGGACAGGAAAAACCCTGAGAATTTCCTCGAATTCAAAGCTGTGGCGAATTATCAGGATCCTGTCTCGGCCAATAAGGTCGCTGCTTACTTTCATGAAGAGACGGGCACGCTGGTTTTAGCTGCCACAGGGCGTTCCCATGACGAGAATGCCGACCGCGCCATCGCCGTGGCCACCGGCAATCTTGAGCGTTTGATGCCTTACGAATTCATGGATAATTTCCTTGGCGAGGTGAAAGACCGCATCCGCCAAGACGGCCTGAAGGTGAACAATACCACGATTTTCGGGCATTCATTGGGCGTTTCCGGCGCGATTGTGCTGAAAGGCATGCTGGAGACTTCGCACGCCAATCAGGTCATCTTCGGTAAACAGCCGGTGTTGACGCTAGTCGAAGGATTCGGCGAGAGCTTGGCTGCGGAAGCGGTGTCCGAGAAATTCGGGATTCCACAGGAGAAACTGGTGCGCAACAGCATCTCTGCGCGCTCCGGCGGTGTCAGCACGGCCAATATCGTGGCGGCGGAATGGGATGGCAACCACACCGTGGGCGAGAAGGTCTATTCGCTGACGGCTCCGGGTGGGGAAGAGGATACCCATGGTTTACACGGCATCACCCGCGGTTTGATGAACGGTTCGCGCACCTCCACCCTTTACAGCGGCGATTTCAGCACTTCGGGCAGTGACCTCTTCAAAGGGCAGACGCTGCAAGTCGCCGGAAAACTTGCGAAAATCGGCAGAGACCTGCGCCAGGCGACAGGACTGGGCTGACGGAAAACCTTTGCAGGCAAGCCTGAAATCGTATAGTCATTGCCAGACCTCAATGACTTACTGGATTTTCCATGACCAAGCGCATCGGCATCTATCCCGGCACATTCGACCCCATTACCCATGGCCACATGGGTATCATCCAGCGTTCGCTGCGCGTGGTGGACGAACTGGTCGTAGGCGTGGCGCTGGATACAGGCAAATCCTCGTTCTTCAAGCCGGAGACCCGCGCGGATATGATTCGCCTCGCGTTGGAGGAATTCCCCGAAGACGTGCGCACGCGCATCAAGGTGACGACCTTCTCCGGTCTGCTCGTGAATTTCGCCAAGGAGAACGATGCGACGATTCTGGTGCGTGGCCTGCGCGCGGTGTCAGACTTCGAATACGAATTCCAGATGGCGGCCATCAACGCCAAGCTCAACCCAGATATGGAAACGATCTTCCTGACCGCGTCGGAAGGCACCCATTTCATCTCCTCGCGATTCATCAAGCAGCTGTGCAAATTGGGCGGTGATATTTCTCCCTATGTG
>VGDC01000340.1 GCA_016869895.1 Alphaproteobacteria bacterium | reverse complement strand
GTTCTGCCCGAAGAACTGGGCGACGGTGTCGGGGTCTTTATCCAACGACAGGGGCAGGAACACCACGCTTTCGGAGGCCATGGATTCGGCGAAGGCCTTGAACTCCGGCAGTTCGACCACACAAGGAGGGCACCATTTCGCCCAGAAATGCAGCACAACTACTTTGCCTTTCAGGTCGGCGACGCGCTGTTCCTTGCCCTCGGCATCGAAATACACCGTATTCTCCGGTGCAGGCAGCGCGGGGCGCAACACTTCCAGCTGGCCTTCCTTGGCTTGCGCGGCCTGAATCAGCGAAGCCGCCGCCACAGCCATGATAAAACATGTCGCGCCTGTTGCAATCCACGACCAAATCCGGCTATCCTTGCGCTTCATTTTCTGTCCTTTTTCGTTCCGGTATCCGATTATCATGTCCGACATCAAGAATCCATCCGCCAACCAGATGTGGGGCGGGCATTATTCCCAAGGCCCCGCCGAGACGATGGCGCGCATCAACGCGTCGATCGATGTCGATAAAGCGTTGTACCGTCAGGACATCGCCGGGTCAACCGCCCATTGCCAGATGCTGGCCGCGCAAGGCATCCTGCCGCAGGCGGATGCGGATGCCATCCTGAAAGGGTTGGAGCAGGTGTTGGGCGAAATCGAATCGGGCGATTTCACCTATTCCCAGTCCCTCGAAGACATCCATATGCATGTGGAAGCACGGCTGAAGGACATCATCGGCGAGGCATCCGGTCGCTTGCACACCGCCCGTTCCCGCAATGACCAAGTGGCCACGGATTTCCGCCTTTGGGTGCGCGATGCCATCGACCATCTGGACGGCGAGTTGAAGAACCTCCAACTGGCATTGCTCGCCCGGGCGGAGGAGCATTCCCACACCGTCATGCCCGGATTCACGCATCTGCAAGTGGCGCAGCCCGTCACGCTCGGCCATCACCTGATGGCTTACGTGGAGATGTTCTCCCGCGACCGTGGCCGTTTTCAGGATGCCCGCAAACGCCTGAATGAATCCCCGCTGGGTGCGGCAGCGCTGGCGGGCACGTCCTTCCCCCTTGACCGCCACGCCACCGCGAAGGCCTTGGGTTTCGACCGTCCCACCGCCAATTCGCTGGATTCCGTCGCTGCGCGGGATTTCGCGTTGGAGTTCCTTGCCGCATCCGCCATCACCGCGCAGCACCTCTCGCGTTTCGCGGAAGAGCTTATCATCTGGTCTTCCAGCCAGTTCGGCTTCATCAAGCTTTCCGAATCCTTCACCAGCGGCAGTTCCATCATGCCGCAGAAACGCAACCCAGACGGGGCGGAACTGGTGCGCGGCAAATCAGGCCGTGTCTTCGGTGCGCTCATTTCGCTGCTCACCACCTGCAAAGGGTTGACGCTGGCCTATAACAAGGATCTGCAGGAAGACAAAGAACCCGTCTTTGACGCCGCCGATACCCTCGCCATCTGTTTGCAGGTGACGGCAGGCATGGTGAGCGATTTCACCGCAAACACCGCGCGGATGCGTGAATCCGCCATGTCCGGCTATTCCACCGCCACCGACCTTGCCGACTGGCTGGTGCGCTCCTTGAACATCCCCTTCCGCGATGCCCACCACATCACGGGACGCGCCGTGAAACTCGCCGAAGGCAAGGGCGTGCGACTAGATGAACTGTCGCTGGCAGAGCTACAATCCGTCCATTCCGGCATCACGCAGGATGTCTTCTCGGTGCTGACGGTGGAGGCCTCCGTCGCCAGCCGCAAATCCTATGGCGGCACAGCACCGGAACTGGTACAACAGGCCGCGAAAACCTTCCGTGAGAACCTGAAATGAAGCTTTATCCCGTCATATTCCTGCTCTGCCTTTCCGCTTGCGGCGTGCAGGGCTCGCTCTACCGCCCCGAAGCCGCCCCCGCGCCGGAGGTGAAAACCAGCCAGACCGGTCAGCTGCTGCCTGCCAGCGGCAAGAAACCGCCGCGCCCCAGCGTGCAGACGGGTATTTACGAGGATGAGATGACCAGCGATCCCTTCCTGACCATGAGCCCGGATGGGGAATATGACATCCGCGACGAAA
>VGDC01000339.1 GCA_016869895.1 Alphaproteobacteria bacterium | reverse complement strand
GCTGAATGCGAAAGCGCAGACGCGGGATAGAGTGGCGGGTAAGATTGCCGATGCGAAACCCACCGCAACACCCCATGCGGATGCCATCCAGCAGCAACGCCAGCAGACTGGCAAACACAGTCAAACCCGCTAAAGTGAAGCACTAGAGCGTTCTTGCTTTTGTTGTGCGTTAGACAGCCGAGGCGAGTCCGAAGGATAACGCCACGCACGGCAAAATGAAGAACGCTCTGATTATTTAGGCGGAAGCCTATGCGCCCCATCGATGCGGATGACCTCACCGTTCAGCATGGCATTATCCACGATATGCAACGCCAGCTTGCCTATTTCCTCAGGCTTGATGAAGCGTTTGGGGAACGGCACTTGGTCTTCTAACCCTTTGCGGATGTCGTCCGGCACGCTGGCAATCATCGGCGTGGCCACGCTTCCGGGCGCGATGGACACCACACGGATGCCGAAACGGCCTAGCTCCCGCGCAGCAGGCAACGTCAACGCCGCCACTCCGCCCTTGGAAGCCGCATAGGCCGCCTGCCCCACCTGACCTTCATAGGCCGCGATGGATGCCGTGGTGATGATGACTCCGCGTTCGCCGTCCTCGCCTTCGGGCGCATTGTGCTGCATCTTATCCGCCGCCAATCGCAGCATATTGAACGTGCCGTTCAGATTCACATGCGTCACCTTCGCGAAATGCTCAAGGTCTGCCACCGCGTCTTTGCCGAGGATGCGTTTACCGATGAGGATGCCCGCGCAATGCACCAGCGCGCGCAGGTCGCCGTCCACTTTGCCGAATGCCGCTTCAGCGGATTTCGCCTCCGCCACATCGCATTCCACAGCCGTTCCGCCGATGTCCTTGGCGACCTTTTCCGCCGCCGCGAGATCGCGGTCAAACAGCCACACCTTCGCGCCAGCCGCTGCGAATCCGCGCGCGACAGCCTCGCCGATGCCGCTTCCCGCGCCGGTGACAATGACGGATTTGCTCTTGATGTTCATTTGCTTATCTCGCGTGTGATGATGAGTTTCTGGATGTCGCTCGTGCCTTCATACATACTGGCGACGCGGATGTCGCGGTAAATCCGCTCCAGCGGAAAATCGCTGACATAGCCATATCCGCCCAGCACCTGCATAGCCTCGCGCACGATGCGTTCTCCCGCTTCAGAAGCGAACAGCTTCGCCATGCACGCTTCTTTCAGGCAGGGTTTGCCCTCGTCGCGCAAGCGCGCTGCATGATGCACTAATTGGCGCGATGCCTCCAGCTCTGTCGCCATTTGCGCAAGGCGGAAACCCACCGCCTGATGCTCCAAGATAGGCTTGCCGAAGCTCTGGCGTTCCTGCGCATAAGCCAATGCTGATTCGAGCGCAGCCCGCGCCATGCCCAAGCACTGCGCGGCGATGCCGATGCGCCCGCCCTCAAGGTTCGACAGCGCGATTTTGTACCCCTCGCCCTCCTCGCCCAAGCGATTCTCCGCTGGAATCCGCATGTCCACGAAGCTGATGGCCGCCGTGTCGGAGCAATGCTGCCCCATCTTCTCCTCGATGCGCGTGACGGTATATCCCGCCGTGTCCGTCGGCACGATGAAGGCTGAAATACCGCGTTTGCCCGCTGCCGCATCCGTCACCGCGAACACGATGACCACATCGCCTTCCTTGCCGCTGGTGATGAATTGTTTATGGCCATTAAGGATATACGCTTCTCCGTCCCGCTTCGCCGTGGTGCGCAGCGCCCCCGCGTCAGACCCCGCGTGTGGCTCCGTCAGCGCGAATGCACCGATATGCGTTCCCGCCGCCAGCGGGCGCAGGAATTTCTCCTTCTGTGCGTCATTCCCGAATTTCAGGATGCACATATTCGCCAGCGAATTCTGCACCGACATGACAGTGGAAATCGCCCCATCCGCCGCTGCGATTTCCTCGATGGCCAGAACTAAGGATTGGTAATCCGCCCCTGCCCCGCCCCATTCTTCGGGAACGAGCATACCCAGCAGCCCCAACTCGCCCATCTTCGTGAGGATTTCGCGGGGAAATTCGTGGGTCTTGTCACGCGCTTCCGCACCTGCCAG
>VGDC01000338.1 GCA_016869895.1 Alphaproteobacteria bacterium | reverse complement strand
GCCCGTCACCGAAGAAATCATCTCCAGCAAATCGGACATCAGACTCTGTACGCTGAAGGTGTGCCGCTGCATCTCATGCTGGAGGGTATAGGGCGAGAGGTAGTTATCCTTCAAGGCCTGCACCGCCGTCTCGTCGAACTCCTCGGACGCGGCCTTCATCTGCTCGATGCGCTCGGTCAACGCCTTCTCGCGCCCCGTGATATAGAGATACCACAGGGCATAATTCTCCGGCGTCGGCGCGATGCGAAGCTGAATCAGCTCCGGCATGGCCTTACGCGCAATCTTGATGGCAAAATCGTTGGAGTCGGTCATTGTCCTGCTTTATACGCTATTCCAGACACATGATGACGGGAGAGGAGTAAAAAGTCAATTCGGACAGTTGTCATGACAAATGCCCGAAACGGTCGCGTTTCGTGCCGAGATAACGCGCATTATGGACATTCTCTGCGATGACCAGCGGTTCACGGGCAGAAACGGCGATGCCAGCCCCTTCGAGTGCTGCGATTTTCTGTGGGTTGTTGGACAAAAGGCGCACTTTCGACACCCCCAAGCGCTTGAGCATCTGCGCGGCAGCGCGGAAATCCCGCTCGTCCCCCGCGAAACCGATGGCCTCGTTGGCATCCAGCGTATCCATCCCCTCATCCTGCAAGCGGTACGCACGGAGTTTATTGGCGATGCCGATGCCCCGCCCCTCCTGATTCATATAAAGCAGCACACCGCTGCCTTCCGCAGCCATCTTCGCCAGCGCGCCTTGCAACTGCTCGCCGCAATCGCAACGCAGACTGCCGAGGATGTCTCCGGTAACACAAGAAGAATGCACCCGCACCAGCGGCGCATCGGTCTTCTGCGGCTCACCCACGATGACCGCCAGATGCTCGACCGCGCCATAACGGGGGCGGAAGGCCGCCACTTGCACGTTATCCGCCAGTTTCAGCGGCACATGGGCGATGCTGACCTGACGCACATCGGCGATGAGGGACTCATGGTAATTCGCTACATCCGCCGCATCCACCCGCAGGATATGGTTCTCTTCCAGCCATGCGGGTATATCGCTGATAGGCATGGCGGCGACCACGGCGGAGGGCAGCAGACCTGCCAGCTTCACTAAATCCAGCGCGGCGGATTCGGCGGCGTTCAAAGGCGCGGCATCTCGCAGTGCTTCCGCAGCGGGCGCATCCTGCGACGGTTCGACCACCTGCGCCAAATGCTCACGCGACGCGAGGAAGGGCGCGAACGACAGGCTAACCGCCTCTTGCGCCAGACCAAGGCGCGCAGCGCGCACCGCCGTCAACACCAGACGCGCCGCCCCTTGGGGAAACACGAACAGCGGCGGAGCGGCATCATCCAGGAAATACTCCACGCTCACCGCCAGAAACGCCGCGCCTTCACTCGTCAGCAACACAGGATAGCCGCCGCGCAATTCATGCAAAGCGCGGTCGATACGGCGAAGGGCGGGGGATGCGGTGTGTGGTGTCATGGCTCTATTTTAGGTCTTGCAGAGGGGTATTACCACCTCTACCATCAGAAAAACTCCCCTTGCAAGGGAAAGAGGGGCAGTATGGGAGAGAGGGGCGAAAAATGGAAGCGTTTCCTGCAATCGTGATGCTGACCGCCGATCCGGTGCTGGCCAAGGCCATTCCGGCGCAGGTGAACCATGTGCATGGACAACAGCCGCTGGTGGCAGAGGAATTTGCCGCTTTGCAGGCATCCGCCGGCGGAAAACCCGCCATCGCCATCGTCGATTTCGCCGCAGAAGGGTATGACGCAGGCGCATTGGAGAGCTTCCGCAAACAGAACCCTTTGCTGGGGGTCATCGGCATATCCGCGCCCCGCCAACCCTCCCCTACAGGCTTCACTGAACAACCCCTCAGCATCGCCATCCGCCGCCCCGTTTCCGTGCCGCATCTGTTCCGCTCGCTGAAACTGCTGGGCGACCGCTTGGAAACCGCCTGCAACCAGCAGGAAATAGTTTTGGGGGGTGGGTTGCGATTCCAACCCTCCGAACGCCGCATGGGCAAGGGTGAGGCCTCCGTTGACCTGACGGATAAGGAATCCGCC
>VGDC01000337.1 GCA_016869895.1 Alphaproteobacteria bacterium | reverse complement strand
GAAGATGGGCTTTCCAAGCCGTCGCGTACTGTTTTTAATGAATGGATGGATAGTAGAATATCCGTTTTGTGAATGCCAGTGCTATTTCGGGGTTTGCGGCTGAAATCGTGGCTTTTGTCACGGGGTTATGATAGAGGGTTGGAATGCCGCGCAGAACTGTGCTAGTGATGGCGCAGCCTGCCGATGAGGAACAGGAATCGTTAATAACAGACCCGATATAAAAATCCCATGGCCGTCTATACCCATCTTTCCGCCGACGAGATCGAATCCCTGCTGGAGCGTTATCAGGGGCTCGGCACGCTCACGTCGTCGCTGGGCATCGCTGAAGGGGTGGAGAACAGCAATTACCTGCTGGTGACGGAAGCGCCCGACGAGCACGGCACGCTGCTGGAATATAAATACATCCTCACCATCTTCGAACAGCGGGTGAAGGAAGAGGAACTGCCCTTCTTCATCAACCTGATGGAGCATCTGGCCGCGAAGGGCATTCCCTGCCCATTGCCGCTTCAGGCGAGGGATGGCAGCGTCATCCAGCGGTTGGCGGGAACGAACAAGCAGGCCGTGCTGGTGAGCTTCCTTTCGGGACGCAGCGTGACCGTGCGGCATATCCAGAACCAGCATGTGAAGGATTTGGGCGAAGTGCTGGGCGCGATGCATAACGCCGCGAAGGATTATTCCGGCAAGCGCGTGAACGCGCTGTCGCTCTCCGGCTGGCGCAAACTGTTCGAGCGCACGGCGGAACGCGCCGATGAAGTGCTGCCGGGCATGGCGCAAATCATCGAAGACGAGCTGCACCACCTGATGGGTGCATGGCCGGGGCCGGCGACGCTTCCTTCCGGCGTCATCCATGCGGATCTCTTCCCCGATAACGTCTTTTTCCGCGATGGCAGACTTTCCGGCGTCATCGACTTCTATTTCGCGTGCTCGGATTCCTTCGCCTATGACCTCGCCATCACCATGAACGCATGGTGCTTCGAGCCAGACGGGGCGTTCAACGTTACCAAAGCGCGCGCGCTGTTCACGGGCTATCAGCAGCAGCGGCAGCTCACCGATGCGGAGCGCAAGCATTTCACCACGCTGGCGCGTGGCGCGGCTCTGCGTTTCATGCTGACCCGCCTGCACGACAAGCTGTTCCAAGTGGAAGGCGCGCTGGTCACCCCCAAAGACCCGCTGGAATACTACCGTAAACTCCAGTTCCACCAGTCGATTAAAGGTTTCGGAGCTTACGGACTGTGAGTTCCATATGACAAATAAACACGTCACCATCTACACTGACGGAGCCTGTTCCGGCAACCCCGGCCCCGGCGGTTGGGGCGCGTTGCTGGAATATGCGGGTGTGGAAAAGGAACTTTCCGGCGGAGAGCCTGAGACCACCAACAACCGCATGGAATTGATGGCGGCCATCGAGGCATTGGCGGCACTGAAGAAACCCTGCGACGTGCAGCTGTTCACCGATAGCAAATATGTGATGGACGGCATCAACGGGTGGATTCACGGCTGGAAGCGCAACGGCTGGAAGACCGCCGACAAGAAGCCCGTGAAGAACGCCGACTTGTGGCAACGGCTGGACGACGAGAACCGCCGCCACAAGGTGCAATGGAACTGGGTGCGCGGCCATAACGGTGACGCGCGGAACGAGCGGGTGGATGAAATCGCCCGTAACGCGATTGTGAGAACGAAGGAGTAAACCATGTCCATCAAGAACGCTTTATTCGCTGCGGCCATTCTGGCATCCATCGCCGCGCCCGCCCATGCCTTCGGCATCAAGAACCTCAGCAGCGAACCGAAGACCATCACCCTCGAGCAGCTCGGCAACACGCAGGAAATCACCCTGCGCCCCGGCCAGTATTATACCCGCACGGGCGTGGGTATCATCATCCACCGCGGCGAGGGCAAACTGCCCGTGAACGCGCATCCCTTCGGCATCTACTCCATCTGGCCGAACGGCGACATCCACATTCAGCGGTATGAGAAAGTGCAGATAGGCAATAAGTGAGCCTGTCACCGATTCTTCATATAAACACCGTTGCCCGTTTCCGTGATATTGCGTATCGTGTCTAATATGACAGATGCCA
>VGDC01000336.1 GCA_016869895.1 Alphaproteobacteria bacterium | reverse complement strand
TGGTTATTTACGCACCCTTTATAGCAATTCACCCCAGCGCGTTTAGCGGATTTATCCGCCACCTGCCATGATGAACATACCCCATGTACAAAAATGAAAGGACTGTGTCATGAAAGGTATTTTGTTATGGTTGATCGGTATCCCCATCCCCGTCATCATTCTGCTGTACCTGTTCGTCTTCTGAGCAACCGCAGCCTTCACGGCCAGCCGCAGGTCGATACCCTGACCATGGCCGTGGCCGCACAACGCCGCACGGATACGCGCAAGCCATCCGTGAACGTGGAACAGCGGTGCTATTGAGGCTGGGTTATCTGTCGCCGGCGGAGAGGTGGTAAGCACCCGTCTTGAAATAGACATAACCCGTGAAGAGGGTCAGTATGGCGGCGACCCACAACAAGACATCGCCTACTTGCTGCGCATAGGTCCACACGGGCAGTGCAGGGGCGATGAGTAGCAAGCCGATAGCCAGCAACTGCGCCGTAGTCTTGAATTTCGCTAACTGGCTGACGGGCACGCTGATGCGCAGCTCCGCCAAAAACTCCCGAAGACCTGAAACCAGAATCTCGCGGCAGACGATTGCCACAGCGGGAAGCACATCCACGCGCCCCGTGCTGACGAGCATCAGCAGAGCCGTAGCCACCAAGAGTTTATCGGCGATGGGGTCGAGGAAACGGCCGATATTCGAGACCACACCCCAAGCGCGGGCATAATAGCCATCCAGAAAATCCGTGATGCTGGCATAGGCGAAGAGGCCAGCGGCGATCCAGTGGGAAAGCGGGTGCGACCAATAGAACACGGCGATGAACACCGGAATCACGGCGATGCGCGAGTAGGTCAGCAGATTGGGGATTTTCTTCTTATCAAACATGTGTGGTTTCCATTTATATTTGCACCCGTGATTTTCTCCTGAAAATCACATGATGCACCGCTTTCGCGGGCTGATGGCTCGCATGGACTGCTGTCCATGCCTCACCTGCATCTAACCTTTTGAGTAGTATCCTATCCACTCAGGAATGGAAATAGTTGTATAGGGCGAGGGCGGTTTTTTTATTCAAACCGGGGACGGATTCCAGCTCCGACAGGCTGGCGGTCGAGGCGGCCTTGGCCGAGCCGAAATGGTGGAGGATGGCTTTCTTGCGGGTCGCGCCGATGCCCGGGGCGTTATCCAATTCGGATTTGACGATGGCCTTGGAGCGTTTATTGCGGTGTGAGCCGATGGCGAAGCGGTGCGCCTCATCGCGCAGGCGTTGCAGATAATGCAACACGGGGTCATGCGGGGGAAGCTGGAACGGCGAAATCCCTGTGCGGTGGAACCATTCGCGTCCGGCGTTCCTATCCACCCCCTTCGCGATGCAGACATAGGGCACATCGGTGATGCCGAGGTCGGCGAAGACCTCTTCGACGATTTTCAGATGCGCCGCGCCGCCATCCACCAGAATCAAATCCGGCCAGATGCCTTCCTGCTGGCGGTCAGGGTCGTCTTTCAGCAGGCGTGAGAACCGGCGAGAAAGCGTCTCGCGGAGCATGGCGTAATCATCGCCGCCGGTCAGCATGGCGCGGGCATCCGCCCCTTCCTTGATGCCGAATTGGCGGTATTGGTTCTTGATGAACCCTTCTGCCCCTGCGACGATCATGCCACCCAGCGCATGTTTGCCCAGCAAATGGCTGTTATCATAGACCTCGATGCGTTCAGGGGTTTTTTCCAGCGCGAAGAGCTTGGCCACGCCCTCCAGCAAATCCCGCTGGGTGGAGCGTTGCGCGATATGGTGCTCCAGCGCGTATTTCGCATTGGCCACCACCTGTCCCATCACGGTGAGTTTATCGCCACGGGTGGGCACGGAAAGCTGCACCTTATGCCCCGCCCCCAGCGCGAGTGCTTCTTCCAGCAACGCTGTGTGCTCCACAGGCTGGCTGATGAGCACTTGCTTCGGCGGTTTATGGGTCTGATACAGCTGCCCGATGAAGGCGGAGAGGATTTCTTCCGTCTCGCAATCGGGCGCATGGCTGGGGAAATAGGATTTATTGCCGAAATTCTGGCCGCTGCGGAAGAAGAACACCTGAATGCAGGTGCGGTCGCCCGCGCGGTGCAGGCCGATGACATCCGCATCACCGAT
>VGDC01000335.1 GCA_016869895.1 Alphaproteobacteria bacterium | reverse complement strand
ACCGTGCGCACGCCGACCTATGAGGACACGCAATATGTCGATCCGCCGATGGCCTTGCCCGTCGCGCCTCCTCCTGCCCCCGCGCCGTTGAAAGACCCCGCTGTTGCTGCGGCGGAAGCCCCCAAGGAAGTCGCTAAAGGCACCTTCTCGCTCACCTATGAGAACGACATCTTCACCGGCTCCGACAAAGGCTATACCAACGGCGTGCGCGGCAGCTGGACGACCGCTGCCGATGACGAACCCCGCGTGCTCCGCCCGCTCCTGAAAGTGATGCCCATGTTCCCCGACGAGGGCAGCAAACGCGTCAGCTATGCCATCGGCCAAAGCATGTTCACGCCGGAAGACATCGAAACCCCCGTGTTGCAAGTGGGCGACCGCCCCTATGCCGGCTGGCTCTATGGCTCGATGGGTCTCATCAACGACACGGGCACGCAGCTTGACACGTTGGAGCTGACCCTCGGCATCATCGGTCCTTACTCCTTCGCCGAACAGACGCAGGAATTCGTGCACGACAACATCACCGACAGCCCCCACCCCATGGGCTGGCAGCACCAGCTCGATACCGAGCCTGGCATTATCATCAGCTATGACCGCAAATGGCGCAGCTATTTGCAGCTGGGCATGCTCGGCCACGGGATAGATTTCACGCCGAACCTCGGCGCGTCCATCGGTAACGTGCAGACCGATGCCCGCGTCGGCGCGACCCTTCGTCTCGGCAAGAACCTGCCGGCGGATTACGGCCCACCACGCGTGCGCCCCAGCCTTTCCGGTTCCGACTTCTTCCTGCCGACCCAGAGCTTCAGCTGGTATCTCTTCGGGGGTGTGGAAGGCCGCGCCGTCGGGCGTAACATCTTCTTGGATGGCAACACCTTTGGCGACAGCAACTCCACCGTCGATAAGGAATACTTCGTGGGTGACGTTCAGGCCGGTGTCGCCTTCACCTACCAGACATGGCGCGTGGCTTATACCCATGTCTTCCGCACGAAGGAATATGAAACGCAGGATGAGGCTGAAAGCTTCGGTGCGCTCACCCTGTCGCACCAGTTCTAATCGGCTACGAACAAAAAGCCCCGTGGTTCACGCCACGGGGCTTTTTTGTTTACAAATCAGCTTTCAGCTTCCTCGTGAAGTTGGTCAATTATTTTTTCTACTAATTTGACGGCTTCATGTTCATAGCAGTAGTATTGCTCCAGCAAATCAGGATTCTTACTAAATTCGAAGTGTTGAATTATTAGTGATTGGTTTTTGCCATAGTCACCAAGATAAAAAGCGCGCCAGTGTTTAGATTGCTTCCCATCAGTTATTTCGAATAAGCACCTTGGCACAGAAGAAAGTTCGCCATCATCGTCAATTATATCAAACTTTAATCCTTTGAGACCAATAGGCATGAAATAGCCTAAAACCACATATTCTTTACCAATAGTGATGTCATAACTCTCCTTATCATATGGTTTGCACCCCATGTAATCGCGTTGCTCTTGTGTCAGTTCGGAATGTAACGCTTTAACCTTCATAATCAGCCTTCGTTATTGCATCTGTATATTTACGTTTTCTTGAGAACACTTGTTATAATTACAAATCTCACTTCCGCTTCCCCGACAGCGGATGATGCTTCAGCACCAATTCCTTTAGGCTGTCCTGCTCCACATGGGTATAAATCTCCGTGGTGGCGATGTCCGAATGCCCCAGCAATTCCTGAATCACGCGCAGGTCAGCCCCACCGCCCAGCAGATGCGTCGCGAAGGAATGGCGCAGTGTGTGCGGTGAAATCTCCGCGCCATCCAGCCCCGCTGCGTAGGCGATTTCCTTCAGCAACTGCCCGAACCGCTGGCGGGTGATGGGCTTGCCTTTACTGGACGGAAACAACCACACCGATTCCGCGCCCTCATCCATGAAATGCGGGCGCACTTCCAGATAATCCGCCAGTGCTTTCTGCGCGCCTTCATGCATCGGCACGAGCCGCTCCTTGCCGCCCTTGCCCTTGATGATGAGATATTCGTTGATTTTGTCCTGCGCCTTACCCTGCGCTATCGCCGTGAGTTTCAGATTCACCAGTTCCGACACACGCAATCCGCTGGCATAGAGCAGCTCTATCATCGCGCGCAGGCGCACGTCCTCCGGCTTGTTTC
>VGDC01000334.1 GCA_016869895.1 Alphaproteobacteria bacterium | reverse complement strand
CAGCACGCCGCAATCCGGCGTGGTCACGGTGCAAACGCGCCTTGGGCTGTTCAGCATTCCAACTCCGCAAATCCAATCACCCCATACTACCATTCCCGCGCAGACGAGCACTGCCATCCAGCCGGGCACGGTCATCACTTGGCAGGTGCGGCAGGTCTTGCCCTCCGTGCAGCCTCCGTTGCCGATGGATGCCGCCGTGCCGCTTGTCAGTGCTTTGCAGGTCGGTCGCGCTGGCTCGGCGTTCCATGAACTGCTCGGCGTGATTCAGACCTTGCAGGGCAACCACGCACCGCAGACCCTCAGCCGCCTGATTCCCCAGATAGGCGCAGGCCTTTCCGCAGGCATCCTGCTGTTCATGTCCGTGGTGAAGAAGGGCGATGTCGCGAGCTGGCTGGGGCGGGAACTGCATGACAGCATCGAATCCGCTGGCCGTGGCGATTTGCTGCAACGGCTGGGTGGCGAATTGAATGCGCTCCGCAGCCTTTTCGGCGGAGCCGAACAGCAACAGCCCAATAGCTGGCAGGCCATGTTCCTGCCCATCATGGTCGGTAAAGACCTTGAAACCGCGCAGTTGTTCGTCAAACCGGACGATAAAGGGAATAAAGAAGGCGGCGGGGGCGGTCAACGCTTCGTGCTGGAGCTGGATTTATCCGCCTTCGGCCCCATGCAGATGGATGGGTTGTTCAAGCGGCAGGAAGGCCAGAACCAGTTCAACCTCGTCATCCGCACGCTGGATGCCCTGCCTGAAGAGGTAAAAACGGATATTTACAGCATCTTCGAATCCAGCCAGAAAGCCACGGGTTTGACAGGCGGCGTCACTTTCCGCACCGTTCCTGAATTCCCCGTGAATCCGCTGGAAGAGATGCAGTCCGAGCAGCGCGGCGATGGCTCGATTCTCGCTTAGAAGAGCGGATTACAAACCGAATCGATGCCAGATGCTCCGCTCTTCCACCGAGGATAAAAGCTCATCCGTCCAGTGTGCGCTGCTCAAGCGACTGCCCAGCAACCCGCCCAAGAACGGTTTCTTCGCCGTGATGGGCACCAGCTTCACCTGCTCGCCATACCGCTCTTTCATCACCGTATAGACATCGCCAAGCCCGTCGACCAGACCCATATCCTTGGCTTGCGCACCCGACCAGAACGCCCCGCTGAACAACTCGTCCCCATCCGCGTTCAGGCGTTTCCCCCGCGATTTCAGCACCAGTGCCTTGAATGCTTCGTGCACATCGCGCTGCACCGCCAGCAAGCGGTTCACGTCCTCTTCCTTCTCCGGCAGGAAGGGGTCGAGCATCACTTTGTTCTCGCCTTGGGTATAGACGCGGCGTTCGATGCCGTGCTTTTTGATGAATTCCTGCAATCCGAAGCCCGATGCCACCACACCGATGCTGCCCACGATGGATGCGGCATTCGCATAGATCTCATCGCCAGCGCACGCCAGCCAATAGCCGCCGGAAGCGCAGACATCCTCGGCGAATGCCACGACGGGCACGTCCTTTTCCTCCGCACATTCGCGGATGATGTTGAAGATGAGCGACGATTGCACCGGAGAACCACCGGGGGAATTGATGACCACCGCCACGGCTTTCAGGCCGGAAAGGGCGAATGCTTTCTTGATGGTGTCGCGCAGTTCATCGGCAACAAGGCCTTTTCCGCGAAGTTTGCCGACCGATCCGATGACGCCTTTCAGCGGCAGAATAGCCACTTTCGGCTGCGGATTACGTATGAAATCCAGCGTGACAAGGCGGATGATGGGATTCTTGCTTTTGCGGCGGCTGCGCTTTTTCATGTCAGGAATGGCTTTCAGTCTGGCTTTGAGTGAAATATACTGGCTGCCATAATAAGTATTTACTAATGGATGTGAAGTCTTTACTAATTTGCCGCGTAAAAATCCCGCGCTGAAAGGCGCAAGAAACAGCAAAAGAACAGGTGTTCGATGCAGATTTCCAGCTCGATTCCGCAAGGTGAAGATACCGCCGCTGTGAAGGCCACGAAAGCCTCGCTGGCACATCTGCGCGCGCTGGTCGAGCCGGATTTGCAACGTGTTGACACGCTCATTCTTGAGCAGGTCGAAAGCGACATCACCCTCATTCCCCAGCTCGCGCGCTATATCATCGCCGCTGGCGGAAAACGCCT
>VGDC01000333.1 GCA_016869895.1 Alphaproteobacteria bacterium | reverse complement strand
TTGTTTTTATAAAGTCAGCTGTTCATACCCCGATTTCACGGGAATTACAATCAGCCACCGACATAAAAATTCACATTATCTTTATGTCTATATTGTACCAAAATGATACAACTGAGCACATCTTACACAACATTATACACTTTTCAAGCCCATAAATCAAAAACGATACACGTTTTTTGATTTAGGGCTGAAAAGCAAAGGTCTGCACGTCAGGAAATTAAAGCCCCGAAGGGCACACTACCGATTAGCGACGCGGAATATAGTAATATTCCATCGCGGTGGCCGAAGTAGGCGCATAGCCATACATGGAGGGCTGGTAGTATAGCGGCGCCGAAGCGGACTGGCCGGAGGTGACGCACGCAGAAAGCGAGGTTGCAAGAAGGGTGCACGCGATCAGGCGCGTTGCGAGTTTGATAACCGTATTCATTTTATTTCTCTTTAAGCCTGTAGGGCGGTGTTTCCAGCCCCTGTGTTTTAAGTTGGCGCTTACATACAATGGTTAATAAAAATTAAGAAATGCTAATAACACATATTGCTCATGCAAAAAGCGCATAGCGTATTGCGATGCGGCGAATAACCGCCCTTCTGCCCGTCTCCGGCGCACCAAACCCTCAGAACGGATTCCTCCGGCGCGCACCCATCTTAGCATTTCCGCAGGAATTTCCTCATATTCGCCCCGGTTCAGCTTCGCCCGCAACGTTGAACGCTGCAATGCCCCTCCCCCCAGATTGAACGTGAAAGACACCAGCGCGTCGAATTGCTGCTGCGACAAAATGGCATGGATAAGACGCGTCACTGCTTTTTCCGCCACAGTGATGTCACGCAACAGCAACACCTCCGCCTCCCGCTCTGAAATACGGCTGAATTCCTCGCCTTTGGTGATGAGATGCCCATAGCCGATGGTCGCAAGTCCCGCGATGTCCTTATAGACCGTGGGGGAGAAACCCTCGAACTGTTTAACCAATTGTAAACCTTCTGTGCTGATGCGCATGGTTCACCTCTTGCGGAAGTGGCGCATGGCGCGGTGACCGAAGTAGAAGCTCATGATGCTCGCGAAGATGGCCTGATCCTCTTCATCCCACAATCGCCATGGGGTATGGATGGCTTGCGTGATTTTCACATAGGCATAAAGCGCGAAGAACGCATAGGCCAACACTGGCCGAACCGTGGCATTCAGCGCATCCACCCAGCTCACCCCTGAATGGAACGTGCGGTATAGTGTCTGCATCTCCGCCGCGTCGGTGATGCGTTCGATAGCTTCTAGCCGCTGCGCATGCCCCTGTTTCTGCATTTCCATCTGCCGGTCCATGATGGCTAGCTCATGTGCTTTATCCGAGCGGTCACGATAAAGCTTCATGATTTCGGGGAATGCCGCGCCGAGGAATCCCAGCAGCGTGCCGATAAGTGTCATCATATATCCCCCCCTATTTCTGCAGAATGGATTTGAACGCTTCCCACAAAAGGAAAAGCGCGGTGGAGAAACCCAGCGTGATGGCGGAGCGTTGCAACACGCGGGTCATATCCTCGCTGCCATGGCGCAGTTTGCGCAGGTAATGCATATCCGCCTGCATCTGGCTCGGCTCGCGCAGGTCGAACCCCACCCCCAGCAGGGTCTCATGCACCGCCTCCTTTACGATTTTGCGGTAAATCTCTTCCTGTTCATGCATGGATGGCCTCCTCCAAAAGGGCGATGCGCAGCAAGGCCTCCTGCAATGCAGCGGTCAGCAGCGGCACGAGTTTGGAGTGGTCGATGGATTGCATCTCCTCGCCGTCCTTCTCGCCGGTCACCGCTTGGGGTACGATTTCCTGCACTTCATGGGCGATGAAACCATCCGTGCGCTCGCCATTGCATTTCCACGCGAAGTTGCGGGGCTGCAGCTGCGCCAGCCGCTCGGTCGGGTTTTCGATGGGCTGGTAATCCTCCTTCAGGCGGTAATCGGAAGACGTATTATACGCCGTGGCCGTGGTGGTGACGGATATGCTCCCCACTGCCGTGCCCGCCTTGCGAATATCGACGATATTGCCATCCGCCCCCATGCGGGAGATGTTCAGCGGCGGTTGGTTATTGCGCGTCGCCAGCAGAATGCCCGCATCGGTGAAGCCGCACCCCGCCGTCACCCCGTGGGTGTAGTTGGTGGAGGTCGTGCTCACCAAT
>VGDC01000332.1 GCA_016869895.1 Alphaproteobacteria bacterium | reverse complement strand
CTGAGGGGATGGATGTGGTGACGCGATATTATACCTATGAACAATCGAAACGTTACTCGCATCAGGCTCGGATGGAGCGCATCACCCTGCTTTCGAGGTATATGGATGCGCGCTGGCGCATTCCGGGCACGGATTTCAAATTCGGTCTGGATGGCGTAATTGGCCTTGTGCCGGTGGTCGGAGATAGTCTTTCCTCGCTACTGGCATTTTACATCGTCTTCGAGGCTCACCAGATGGGTGCGGCATGGCATGTGAAAGCCCGCATGGTATGGAACATCTTTTTCGATTGGCTTTTGGGGCTGATTCCGCTTGTGGGCGATTACCTCGATATGCGCAACAAAGCGAATCTCCGCAATGTGGAGATTCTGCGGAACCATTTCGGTCTTAACCGCTTCCAGTAAGCTTAGTCAAACCAGCCGCGTTTTTCCTGACGCACCGCTTCCACTTCGATTTGCAGCTCCACTTCATCTCCCAATGCGGGCAGCGCATAGGTGATGCCGAAATCCGAACGTTTGATTTTCGTGGTGGCGGAGAATCCTGCGCGGTAATCCTGCGTCAGTGCGTTCTCGCCTTCTTTATTAAAGGTGGCATTCAATACAGCAGGCTGGGTGATGCCGCGGATGGTCAGCATGCCGCTGATCTGGCCGGTGTTCGCTCCCGTGGCCTTTATGCCCGTGCTGGCGAAGGTGATGGTGGGGAAATTGGTCGTGTCGAAGAAATCCACGCCCTTCAGGTGCGTGTTCAACTTGGCGTTATTCCCGTCGATGGACGCGGATTGGATGGTCACCGAAACACTGCTGTTCTCGGGTTTATCCTTGTCGAAACTGATGTCGCCAAGCATTTCCGTAGCTTTCAGGTAGTAATTCGAATAACCGAGGTGATTCACCTTAATAAGGACGGAGCTGTGTTCAGGATCGAACTCGTATTTCTCCACCTTCGCGAATGCGGATACGGGAAGGGCGATGAGCGGGAAAAGGATAGCGGCGGTTTTGATGAAAGGATGCATAAGGCCTCTGTGCTTGGAAAGTATGGGAAGTGCTTCTCATCATACTAACAGTTTCGCGTAAATAATCCATGCCCTGAATGGCATTTACCCTCTGTTTAGCAATTCGCCATTTCCGTCATGTGGTTTGTTTAGGGTGGTGGGGGGTAGGTTAGTAATTGAGCATAAGGATTGCTGGAAAATAATACTTCCGCCTTCTGGATTCTCGATAACCCTTAACCCAAACAGAAAAGATTCGGAGAATTTCCCATGGACATTATTCGTATTCTGCTGGCGATCGTCTTCCCACCGCTTGGAGTTTTTCTGCAAGTCGGGTTAGGCGGTCAGTTCTGGCTTAATGTCATCCTGACCATTCTCGGGTATATCCCGGGCATCATCCACGCAGTCTATATCATCATCACCAGAGGTGATTCACCCAAAGGAGCAATAGCATGAAACATACCGTAACCGCTACGTTCAAAACGTACACCGCTGCCCAGCACGCCCTTCTCACCCTTGAAGCCAACGGCTTCTCCGAGCGTGACATCAGCGTTCTCGTCGCCGACAAAACCAACGGCAAATCCTTCAACATCGAAGATGCCAGCAAAGTGCCTGAAGGTGCTGCTGTAGGTGGCGTTGCAGGTGGTATCCTCGGTGCCATCGCCGCTGGCCTCACCGCTGTCGGTTCCGTTGTCATCCCCGGTGCGGGTCTGCTTGTTGCGGGTCCAGTCGTAGCCGCCCTCGCCGGTGGTGCAGTCGGCGCAGCCGGTGGTGGCTTGATCGGTTCGCTTGTCGGCCTCGGTATCCCCGAGCATGAAGCGAAACGCTATGAAGACGAAGTCAGCAAAGGCTCTGTGCTCGTAGCGGTAGACGCTGAAGGTTCTGACCGTGCGAAACTGGTCAAAGAAATCTTCGAAGGCGAAGACGCATACCACATCGCTGCATAATCAGCGATAGTGCGAAAAAGGGCGGTTCCAGCGATGGAGCCGCCCTTTTTCTTTACCATTTTTTGAAAATGAAGAATGCCGCCGCGACGATGAGCGCGAAGCCGACCAGATGATTCCACTTCAGGGATTCCCCCAGATAGAAGATGGAGAAAATGGCAAAGACGACAAGAGTGATGATTTCCTGAATAGTCTTTAGCTCTGCGGCAGAGAAATAGCCATGTCCCACGCGGTTGGCGGGCACTTGGAAACAATACTCGAACAGCGCGATTCCCCAGCTGACGAGGATGACGGTGATGAGGGGGGAGGCCTT
>VGDC01000331.1 GCA_016869895.1 Alphaproteobacteria bacterium | reverse complement strand
AGCACCGGTTTCCCGTTGATCTCAATCTGCGCTGCGCGACCGGGCGTGATTATCGGCATGGACTCATTCAGGCTGCGGACGAGGCGCAGCGCGAACTCGCCGGACATACGCGTCAGGTCGCGGGTGATGACCAACTCTGTCCAGCCCTCATAGAGCTGGCCACCAAGGCGCAAACCAAAATCAGAGGATGCTTTAATCATTGATGAGCACCTCCAACGGGGAAGCACCTACGAAGCCTGGATGCGCCACTCGGTTGCGCGCAGCGATATCCTCTGCGCGGGCGAAGATGCGGGTGGTATCGTCACCGTATAAACGATTGGCAATCACGAGGGTGGGAAGCACGGATGGTGGCTTAACAAGGATGGTGCTGGGCAGACGGCCGAGTCTCTCGCTGATGTCCTCTGTCACGGCTGCCATCATGTCCATCGTCGCACGGAAGTCTTCCACGCGGCCAGACTCCTGCGCACGGAAGCTGCTGTTGCTGAGCGCGTCCACCATGTAGCTGCGAACCTGAATCGCTTCCTCTTTGGACGTGTATTCAGCATAGCGGGCAGCTTGACCAGCTGCGGCGAGCGCGGTCTGCTGGAAGAGATCGGTGATGGCCTTCGCGTTGCTCTTCAAAGCACGGCTGGAAGGATTGGTGCGGATTGAGTCGCTATCCATCTTTTGACTTGCGACTTTGGTCAGCGCCTGTGTGAGCGATGCAGCCGTGACACTGGAGCTGCTCATGCTGGCCGCTGAAGACAGGGCAATAGCAGGGGAAGGCTTTGGTGTGACCAGATCAGCAACGCCACGGAAGAGGTCGACAATCTGGCCAGCCATGCCACCAGATAGCCCAGCAAGCTCTGGATATACGATGTTCCAGACTCCTCCTTGAGTCAGGATGGTGCGCGCGGTGCCGAGCAGCTGCTGGGCGCGCTGCAAACCGTCGGTAAGGACATAGTCAGGCACACCAGCATCCTGAATGCGCTCCATGAAGGATTGTTGCGCCTGTGTGAACAGCGCGGCGGATTTGAAGGAAAGGTTGCGGGCTGTGTCGGGAATGCCGGACAGTGCAACGGATTTGCCGGCGCGCTCGAAGGATATCGAAAAGGCGACCTCGCCGATGGATTCAACGTAATTCTGCTGGCGGCGGAAGCTCTTAACCACCACCTGCATTTCGCCGTACATCGGGTGTATGAGGCTACCCGCGCCCAGCTTCAGGAGCGCAGCCTCAAGAGCAGCTGCTTGTCCGACAAAGCCGCCGCCGATGACGATAGCAGTCACTTCAAAAGCACGAGGGGATTGCCCCAGGTCTTCGTGAATCGGATCATCGCGGCCAGGCACTTCGTGGGTGATGACGCGACGACCTGCGGCAAGGCCATCATCCATAATATTGAAGGCGATGCCACGGAAGGATGCAGGGCGCAGTTCTTTACGGAAGTCCACCATCAGTAGACCTCCATGATTCCGCCGGTCGCAGCAGGGCGAATCTGCATACGGCTGTCATTCGGCTTCGCTTCAGCCACGCGCACCCGACGGTCGTCCACTTCAATTTTGAGTGTTCCGCCCGCATCGATGCGGCCATTCTGAGAAGAAAGCAGCGGTGCTGCGCCAACTGGAGAAGCGGCAGCTCCGATGCGCGGGCCGGAAGGAGCATCGCCGCCGAAGACGAAGTTCATGCCGCCTTTGACGGCGTCGCCGGCTCGCTTGCCGATCTTGGCGATGCCGCCGATGACTTTCTCCACACCGTCAATTAAAGGCTGTAGGAACGCCAGCGCTCCTTTAACACCGTCTTCAAAGGCCGTTTTAATCCCGTCCCACAGATCCGCGAAAAAGGTCTTCACCTTATCCCAATGCTTGATGAGCATATAGGCCGCCACGCCAAGCGCGACGATGCCCGTGATGATCAAGCCGATAGGATTCATGAACAGTACTTTGAAAAGACCGGTCGCGGCCAATTCAATGGCGAAAAGAATTTTCGGCAACTTGAGCAATCCCATTGCGAGCAAGTCGCCAAAGCCAAGCAGCAGCTTGAAGCCGCCAGCGAGGATTCCCAGCGCCATAGGGATTTTGGAGAGAATCATCAGAAGACCTCCTAGACCGGTGATGATCTGTCCGACGATCAAAGTCAGAGGGCCGATGGCGGCGGCGAGCATCACAGCGTAAACGATCACGTCCTTGATTGGGTCGGGCAAGGCTATGAACCATTTGACGGCCGACTCCACCCCATCAATTAATCCATTGATTTTGTCGCCGAGAGCCA
>VGDC01000330.1 GCA_016869895.1 Alphaproteobacteria bacterium | reverse complement strand
TGCGACATTTTGGGAAGCTTGTCCATAATATCCGTCAATTCGCGGTGGGTTTCGCGTTCCATCATGCTGTGGCCTGCGGGGGTGATGCGGTAATCGACAGACTTTGCGCCCACGGCTTTCAGCGTATCCACCAGCACTTCCGCCTGATTCAGCGGGCAGACTTGGTCATACCGCCCATGCACGATGGAGATGGGAATGTCCTTCAGGACTTTCGCATTCTCCAGCAAATAGTTCTGGTTGCGGTTCTGTTCACCCGAACCGCCAAGGAATCCGCCATTCATGAAGTAATGATTCTCGATTTTCGCGAAGGCTTTGGCGAATTCGGGATCGGCGTATTTATCCAGATCGACCTTGCCGAGCGACAGGTTGCTGGTGCTGCCTTCCCAGACGCTCCATGCGATGGCGGCTTTGTCCTGATAGTCGCGCTCGGCCTTCGTTTTCGGCTCGGCGGCGAAGATTTCGGCGTAGGCCTTCACCATATCATGGCGTTTTTCGGGCGGGATGGTCTCTACAAAGGCTTTCCACGGTTCGGGGAAGACCTGATAGGTGCCGGGGATGTCCAGCCCGCGCGGGTTCTTGTCATATTCCGCCGCGTTGCCCTGATAGAAGAAATCGATGTCCGGCTTGCGGCATAAGAAGATGCCGCGCAGGTTCAGCGAGGCCACCGTGTCGGGATGTTTGACGGCATAGGCCAGCGACAGCGTGCTGCCCCATGAGCCGCCGAACAAGTGCGCTTTGCCTTTGATGCCGAGATGCTCGCGGAGCTTCACCATATCGCCGATGAGGTCATCGGTGGTGTTGGCGGTCAGCGCGGGTTTGGGGTCAGCATCCGACGCGGAAGGGGTGCTTTTGCCGCAGCCGCGCTGGTCGAACAGCACGATGCGGTAGCGTTTCGGGTCAAAAAACCGCGCATAACACGGGTCACACGCACCGCCGGGGCCGCCATGCACCACGAGCACAGGTTCACCCTTCGGGTTGCCATACTCCTCCCAGTACATCTCGTGTTTGGGATTGCCGGAAACCGCCAGATGACCGGAGGCATTGGCCTTGACCAGAGGATATTTCCAATCGGCTTCAGTGATTTTGGAGAGGTAGGTCATGGTGCTATTCTTTATCTCTAAGGATTTGCATTTTTTCGGAACTTAATCCTTCAGGCGTTAAGTACACTGCTGCGACAAAGTATCCAAAAAATAATATTAGTCCTAAGGCTATTAAGATTTTAATCCAGCGAGGAAATACTATGTTCTTTCTCATTTCTTCCAAATATCCTTCCCGCTTCCCGGCAGGCCATATTCCGCCCATTTATCGGTGACTTTTTGGATGACATCGTCATCCATACGGATTTTTTCGCCCCATTCGCGGTGGGTTTCACCGGGGAGTTTATTGGTCGCGTCCCATCCCAATTTTCCGCCGATGCCGCTTTCAGGGCTGGCGAAATCGAGGTAATCGATGGGCGTGCCTTCAATCAGCGTGGTGTCGCGCACGGGATCCATACGGGTGCTGACCGCCCACATCACATCCTTCCAGTCGCGCACGTTGATGTCGTCATCCACCACAATCACGAATTTGGTGTAAAGGAATTGGCGGAGGAAGCTCCACACGCCCATCATCACGCGCTTGGCGTGGCCGGCGTAGGCCTTTTTCATCGACACCACGGCGATGCGGTAACTGCATCCTTCCGGTGGCAACCAGAAATCGACGATTTCGGGGAATTGCTGCTGGATGAGGGGGATGAACACCTCGTTCAATGCCTCGCCCAATACGCTCGGCTCATCCGGCGGGCGGCTGGTGAAGGTGCTAAGATAAATCGGGTCTTTCCGCATGGTGATGGCGGTGACGGTGAAGACGGGGAAGGACTCCACGGAATTGTAATAGCCCGTGTGGTCGCCGTATGGCCCTTCGTCGCCGTATTCATCCAGCGAGACATAGCCTTCCAGCACGATTTCCGCCTGCGCGGGGACTTTCAGCGGCACGGTTTTGCAATCCACCAGTTCCACCTTTTTGCCGCGCAGCAATCCCGCGAATTCGTATTCGGAAAGCGTGTCGGGGACGGGGGTGACAGCGGCGAGGATGACGCCGGGGTCTGCGCCGAGCACAACGGCGGCGGGCAGGGGCTCGCGCTTCTGTTCTTTCCAGCGGGCGTGGTGCTGCGCGCCGCCGCGATGCTTCAACCAGCGCATCAGGGTTTTATCCCGCCCGAGGACTTGCATGCGGTAAATGCCCAGATTAAACCCGTCTTCTTTGAGTTCTTTATTCGCCC
>VGDC01000329.1 GCA_016869895.1 Alphaproteobacteria bacterium | reverse complement strand
AAAACCACGCGATTCTCTATTTTTAACACTTCTTTTTTCATATCCTTGCGGTGCAGCACTCCCCATGAGCGACCAGAACAGCCCCTTCTTCAAGACCACACCCAATCCTTTCGGCGCATCTCCTGTGGATGACGGCGCGCCACGTGCGGCGGTCATTCCCGATGAAGCGGCGCAATTACCGGCTGCTGCTGAACCGGCATTTAATCTGACGCCGGAGCCAGTGGCTGAACCTATCGCTTTTGAGCCTGCGCCCACGCCGCTCACCGATTCTGTGGTTTTCGAACCCGCTCCCACACCTGTAGCTGTGGAATCCGATAATACGGAACTGCAATCCATCCTCCGCGAGCATTTGGAGTGGGTGGAAAGCGGCGGGAAATCCGGTCGCCGTGCGAATTTCCGACAGGCCGACCTCCGCAACGCCGCGCTTTCCGGCGCATTCCTCGCCGAAGCCAGCTTCCGTGGCGCGGATTTGACAGGCGCAAACCTCTCCGGCGGTGATTTCCGTGGCGCGGATTTGTCCGAAGCGACCCTTTCCAATACCAATCTCTCCCACGCGAACCTCGGCGGCGCGGTGTTGACCCATGCGGATTTGCGCAGCACCTACCTTGAAGGTGCGGATTTCCAGAATGCGGATTTGGGCGGCGCGCAGCTCTCCAACACCCGCATCGCGGGCGTGAATTTCTCCGGCGCGAACCTGCTGGAAGCGCAACTGAACGGTGCACAGGCCGAAGGCGCGAGCTTCCTTGGTGCGACTCTGCGCGGCGCGAACTTGGCAGGCGCGGTGCTTGCGGCGGCGGATTTCTCGCAGTCCAACTGCCGTGATGCGAATTTCGAGCAAGCCGTCCTCGACCAAGCGCTCTTCCAAGGTGCCAGCCTCCGCAATGCACGCGTTCAGGGTGCAAGCCTCATCGGCACAGATTTATCCAGCGCTTCGGAATCGGCGGATAACCGTCAGGAAGCCTCTCAGTTGGAGAAAGAACAGATTCAGCAGGAATGGGCGCAGCTCAAGTCCGAACAGCAGCTTTTCGCCCAGCAACAGGCCTCTGTGCATCAGCGTGAGATGGCCTTGCAAAGCGAGAAACAACAGGTCGAGCTTGCTCGCCGCGATAACCGCGCCAAGGCCGAAAACCTCGCCGCTTTGCTTGCAACGGCAGAAGACGTGCTGAACACCCATGCACGACACGATAAAGCCATCCGTATCTATACGGTCATCTGGTTCATCTTCTCCGTGTTGATTGTCACGGGCATCCTCCTGCTCATCAGCGCGCTGGAGATCTCCACGCTCAACACCGCTGAGCTCGGCGTCGTCTTCGGTGCCACGGGTCTGGTGCTGGCGCTGGCCATCGCCACGCTGGTGCGCGCCATCAAGATGACCGTCAACGCCCGAAAACTGACTGCTTTATATGAGCAGCAGTCAACCACCTCCCATTCGTGAGCATGTAATGACTGACACTTCTCTTTGCGTCTTCTGCGGCGCGCGTGATCTCGTTTCCGCAGAATACCTCGATTCCGCCACCCGTTTCGGCGGCTTGCTGGCGAAGGCTGGCATCACGCTGGTGTATGGCGGCGGCAACAGCGGCCTCATGGGCGCGGTGTCCTCGGCCACCATGGCGGCGGGCGGCGAAGTCACAGGGGTCTTCCCCGAACACCTCGGCGTGCATGAAGTCGCGCATAAAGGTCTGACGCGCATCCATTTCGTCGCCAGCATGCATGAACGTAAGAAGATGATGTTCGACCTGTCGGATATCTTCGTGGTGCTGCCAGGCGGATTCGGCACGATGGACGAGATCATGGAGATTCTCACTTGGCGACAGATCGGGCTGCACACCAAGCCCACCTTCTTCCTGAACCAGAACGGATACTGGAATCCCCTGCTCGATATGATGGATAAAGCCATCGCCGAGGGCTTCGCGCGCCCCTCCAACCGCGATTTCTATGAGGTCTGCGACACGCTGGAATCGTTGATGGAAGCCGTTTTCCGCCACACTGAGAAAAAAGATTCGGAAAAATGAATTTTGTGCGTTGACATATCCGGGAAGCGGTTATATAAATCGCATCCTCGCTGAAACGAAAGCGAACCGGAAGTGAAAGCTTCCTGCCTTTAGATAAGTATGGATTAGAGAAGAGTTGGTGGTTTGCGAAGCCATTTAAGTATGAGTGTCATATTTGAGTGCTTGTTCTGCTACCATCAACGATTATCGAATAGATTTTAGTTATGCCACGGTTGTGCATCGATAGATGCATACGTGATGTAGCGTACAAGTAACTCGTACAATGAATTT
>VGDC01000328.1 GCA_016869895.1 Alphaproteobacteria bacterium | reverse complement strand
TAGATAGGTCTGCACACATTCCTGCGTGGTCACTTCCTGTTCTGTCACGCAGATGAATTGCATCGGTTCTGCGCCGTATTTCGTCTGTAATTCGGCAAGAACCGCATCGGTTTTGAGGAATGCCTTCTCATGGTAGAACAGGGTATTGGCATTGCCGACGGCTATCACATCGTTGTGGAACACTCCCGCATCAATCGCATCAGGATTTTGCTGGGCGAAGACCGTGCGCTCTTCCGAAAGACCATGCAATCGTGCTACGGCTTGGCTTGCCTCCAACGTTTGGCGCGCAGGGAATTTCTTCGGGGCAGGGCGCGTGCCGTCGAATGCGGTCTTGCCATACACGAAGAATTCCACGCCTGAGGCATCGTGCCGTGGTGCGAAGCGGGTGTGGTTCGCTGCACCCTCGTCGCCCATCGCATCGGTGGAGGGCAGGGCATCGTGATGCACAAAGTGTTTGTCATCCGCAAAGATGCGGCGCAGCACGCGGCTGGTGGTCGTGTGCTCGATGCTGCGGTGGAACTTGTTCACCAGATTCGCCGCCGTGAAATGCACTTTCCCATCCGCCGTGTCAGCACTGGGCGAGACCGTTGCGGCATTCGCCGTCCACATATTCGACGACGAATAGACCGCCGCCAGCAAGGCGGGCGAGCTTTTGCGTGCGGCATCCAGCATCTGCGCGGTGTTGCCGGTGAAACCCAGCTTGCGCAGCACTTCCAGCGCAGGGCGCGCATGGGGCGGCAGCAACGCCTGTTTCAAGCCGAGGTCACGCACCGTGCGCATCTTCTCCAGCCCTTGCAGCGCGGCTTTGCGTGGGTTTGAAATGCCCCCCGCATTATTGGCCGATGCCACATTGCCGTGCGATAGGCCGGCATAGTTATGGGTCAAGCCGACAAGGCCATCGAAGTTGATTTCAAAGCTCATAGTTTCAATCCGGGCGAGGGTGTGGCAGGCAGGGAAACGCGTTCATTCTCCATGCTGGCCATGGGGAATGCGCAGTAATCCGCGGCGTAATAGGCGCTGGGGCGGTGGTTGCCGCTGTTGCCTACGCCACCGAAGGGTGCGCCGCTGGATGCGCCAGTCGTCTGTCGATTCCAGTTGACCACTCCTGCGCGGATTTCGCGCGCGAATTGCTCATAAAGCGCGCGGTCATCGGAAAGCAAACCTGCCGCTAGGCCATAGGCCGTATTGTTGGCTTCTTCCAGCGCGGCGTCGAAATTGCTCACGCGGATGACCTGCAGCAAGGGGCCGAAAAGCTCGCGGTCTTCTCTGGTCTTCACATCCGTCACATCAATGATAGCGGGGGAGAGATACGGCAAATCCGCTTTCAAGCGGGTCATCGGCACGATGGCTTTTCCGCCTCGCGCGATGAAATCCTCCTGTGCGGCCATCAGCTTCTCGCTTTCCGGCAAAGACACCATCGGGCCCATGAACGGCTCGGGTGAATCGGTGAACGCACCTACGGTGATGTTGCGGGTCATTTCCGCCAGCACGGTCAGGAAATCATCTCCCGCTTTTCCGGTTGGCACGATGAGCCTGCGCGCACAGGTGCAGCGTTGGCCGGAGGTGATGAAGGCGGATTGAATGGTGGTATAAGCCGCGGCCTTCAAATCCGCGCTATTCCAGAAGATGAGCGGGTTGTTACCACCCATCTCCAGCGCGAGGATTTTCTCTGGGCGACCCGCGAATTGCTTGTGCAGCAGTGCACCTGTTGGGGAACTTCCGGTGAAGAATAACCCGTCGATTCCGGCATGTCCCGCCAGCGCGATTCCCGTTTCCTTCTCACCCTGCACCAAACCGATGACACCTGCGGGAATGCCCGCTTCCTGCCATAGCTTGATGGTGAATTCCGCCACGGCTGGGGTCTGTTCGGAAGGCTTGAAAATGACGGTGTTCCCAGCCAGCAGTGCGGGGATGATATGGCCGTTCGGCAGATGGCCAGGGAAGTTATAAGGCCCGAACACCGCCACCACGCCGTGTGGCTTGTGGCGTAGCGTGGCTTTGCCGCCATCGGGTAGTGTCGTTTCCGTCTGCCCTGTGCGCTCGTGATAGGCTTTTTCGGAAATGCCGACCTTGCCGATCATCGCCGTCACTTCACCTTTCGCATCCCAGAGCACCTTTCCCGTTTCCTGCGAAATCAATGTCGCCAGCGCATCCTTGTTCTTTTCCAGCAACGCGCCAAAGGCTTTGACCGTGGATAGACGCTCATCAAAGGATTTAGCTGCCCACGCAGGGAATGCCTTGCGCGCAGCGGCAACCGCCCTGTCCACATCCGCAGGGCTGGCAGCTTT
>VGDC01000327.1 GCA_016869895.1 Alphaproteobacteria bacterium | reverse complement strand
CCTGCGTTGCACACGGCGGCGATTTCCTCGACCATGCTGCATGAGCTGGGCGATGTTGTCTCCATCGGCCCCATCCTCATGGGTCTGAAAAAGCCGGTGCAGATCGTCACCATGGGTGCGAACGTGAACGATTTGCTCACCTCCGCTGCCATGGCTGCCATCGACGCCATCGAGAACAAGCAGGAAGCATCTAAACTCTAAGGGGAAACTCTAGGCTTGTTCAGGCTCTGTGCCGTGGGGTGGATTGCTCTGCGGCCAGCTTGGCTTTGATGCGCGCCGCGAATGAGACTTTCTCCGGCTGTTCTTGTGGCTGTTCAGTGGGGGAGGCAGCCGCTTCAGGCGCGACTGCGGCTTTTTCCGCCATGCCGTAGAACCGACGCTTGATGGGAGCCAAGGCCTCTTGCGGCGTGGTCAGTTCGATGCCCATCTCCTTCATCGCCGAACCGTAAGTGTGCTTCGGCGCTTCACGCATGATGCCCACCCATTGTTCCGCCAAGGCCTTCTTCTCCACTGGGGAGGCCTGCTCCAGCTTATCGGTGAGGGTCTGTGCGCCGATTTCCGCCAGCGCATAGCTCATGTAATAATGCGGCTTGTAATTGATGAAATGCGTCACCCGTCCAGCGCGCAGCACTACATCCTCATCAGTCGCGTTCACGTTCGCGCCCACGGTGTTGCGCCATGCCCGCGCGATTTGCGCTTTCGGGAAGGGCTTGGCGAAGTGGCTCTTGCCCAGTTGATACAGTCTGTCCTCGAATTCGTTGAAACCCGCACCCGTGACCGTATGCTGATATTGCGTGCGCCGCGTATGCGCAAGGCTGGCCTTTATCTCAGGATCGGTCTGCCGGCGCATCAATTCGTCCATCGCCAGCGTCTCGGAGAAATGCGCGAAGGTCTCGTGCAGCGCGCCGGAGTCCAGCGCTTTTTGCGGTTCGACTTCCTTGAACTTCCCTTCGATGGGCACATGTTTGCCGTCTTTGATTTCCACGGCGGGTTCGCCCGTGGTCTGGATGGTCGTGCCATCGGAAAGCACCTGTCGGTCGGCCTCTAGGAATTGCACGATGGCATGGCCGATTTCATGCCCCAGCGTTTTGACCGAGCGCGGGCTACCGTCGAAATCCATCAAGATATAGGGGTGATTGGCCGGATGGGTGGTCTGTTTCGCGCTGCCGTTGGCGAAACCGTTATGGAACTTCTCGGCGGATGGTGCCGCGTGAATCCAGTTCTCCTCGATGGCCATCTTCGCGATTTCGCCCATCTCCGGGTGGAAATCCGTCAATGCCTTCACTACGACATCAGTCGCTTCTGCCCAACTTATGGGCGGTATTTTTGCGTCAGAAGTGGTCGATTTCCTCAAAGAATCGAGCATTTCGCGGCGTAGTTCAGGCAATTCACGGATATAGGATTCCAAAAAGTCTTCGGATATGTTGTTACGCTTACCATAGCCGCCTAACGGGGTCGTTCCGTCCTTTTTGGCGGCTTCCCACTCTTGATGGATTTTGGCGTTGAACATCTGGGTGGCGGTGGCTGCTTTTGCATGCGTATCGGTGCTGTTGGAGGAGTTCAGCAGTTTATAGAGATACTGCGGGTCGACAAGGCGCGTGTCTATCGCTTCGGCTTTGGCGCGCTTTTCCGCATCGGTCTCGAAAACCGTCTGTGCCTTCTTGGTGGGAGCCAGCATGGTCTTGAATTTTTCCAGCTTCGGCTCTTCCGCAATCAGTTCCGCGATTTTATCGGGCGTCAGCGCCATTTCGCGCCACGCCTCGATGCATTGGTGGTTCACCTCGCTCAGCCGGTCGCTGGCATGCCGCGCGAATTCCTGCGCCGCATCGTTCTTGAAGAATTCGTTGCGGTAAAGATTGACGAAGGTGCTGGTGCGCGACCATTCCGTTTGCAAAGTCATGTGGTCTTCTGCCCATTTGAGCAGCCCCTTCGCATCGGGATTGGCATTCAGTTCCTTCAGCGCGGCTTTCTCGTCTTCCAGAAAACCCAGCATGCCGTCCGTGAATTGGTCGTATACCACGCGTAACGCTGCCACGTCATCGATGCGCTTGGCGAATTGAGGGCGCAGATCGGCCAGATCCCAACGGGTTGGTTCATTCGGGGAGGGGTGCTTGTCGCGCAGGAAGGCCATGCATGATTCCTTGTTATTTGGAAGCATGATAGCAAGGCAATGTTACTGAATGATGAAGGAATCTTTCCGCGAACAAAAAAAGCCCCCACTTTGTGAGTGGGGGTTTTTTGATTTTGTATGGATGAGAGAAGAATTGGCGGTTGGAAGGTGTCTGATAAGTCAGCGG
>VGDC01000326.1 GCA_016869895.1 Alphaproteobacteria bacterium | reverse complement strand
CGGCTTGTTCGTCATCAGCGCGCGAACCACCATCGATCAATCCAAAGACGTGGTGGAAACCATCGCGCAGGAAAGCCTTAAACTGGCCTCCACCGTCACCCAGAAAGAGATGGACAAGGTAAAGAACCAGCTTTTGGGCATCGTGGAACGCAGCGTGGAAAGCATCGACGACATCGGCTCGGAACTGGCCATCAAGAAGGCGGTCGGCGGCAAGATTTACGACATCGACGATGACATCGCCCTGCTGAAGAACGTCACCTTAGAGCAGCTTCAGGCGCGCGCGGCTGAGATTTTCAGCACACCGCCTGCCGTCTCCGCCCATGGCAACAATCTTGAGAAACTGCCTTCTTACGAAGAAATTTCCGGTGCTTTCGGTGCTGTGCGCCATCTCGACGAGAATGGCTTGCTGATTCAAACAGAACAGGAACGCGCCGCTGCCGTCCAACGCGCCAATGCGCCCGGCACTGCCCCGGCCACCAAAACACCCTCCACCTCTTCGCCCGATTCCGTTGACACGGCCTCCAAGGAGAGCGGCGAACTGAAACCGGAAATGACGGTGCTGGAGAACGGCCTGAAGGTCATCACCATAAAAATGCCGACCAAGCAGATTTATGCCGAGTTGGACGCCGCAGTGGGCGACCGCCACGAAACTGCGGCGGAAGCCGGAATCGTGAATGTGCTTGGGAAACTGGGACGTTCCGCTTCCGAACGCCTGAGCGTCGAGGAAAAGGGTGAGACCATCGCCAATCTCCGTGGCACGAGCAGCGGTGGAGTCTCAGCAGAACATTCCACCTTCAATATCCGCGCTTCCAACGAATTCAGCGAAGAAGCGTTGAAGATTCTGGCGGAAAGCGTCACCTCGCCGAAACTGGATGATGCCAGCATCGAAAAACAGAAACTCGCCTATAAGAAACAGCTCATCGGCCAGAAGAACGAAGCCCGCCCGAACGCGAAGGAACAGCTGTATCGCCTCGCTTTCCCCGGCAGCCAGCTGGATAAGAACATCCTTTCCAACCCGCAGGCGGTGGATGCCATCTCCCCCGAACAGCTCAAGGCCTTCCGTGAGAAGAATTACACGGCGGATAACCTGACGCTCACCGTCGTCGGCGATGTCGATCACGCAGAAATCGTCAAACAAGCGAAAGCTGAATTCGCTGGCCTTGCGAAAGGCGAAGCGAAACCTGCCGTACCGCCCGCGAAGTATCGCGGGGGCATGGAAGTGAAGAACAACAACGAGGTCGATCAAGTCACCATGATGATCGGTTTCGAGGGCAGCGACCGCTCCGACCCCAAGACCACCGCCATCGACACCCTCATCGGCAGCATCCTCGGCGGAGGCTTCTCCTCCCGCCTGATGAGCAACCTGCGCACCGATAAAGGCTATGTCTATAGCGTATCCGCTTCGAATGCACCGGCAAAGGACGGCGGCCTCTTCTCCATCTCCACCTGGACGGAAGAGAAGAACCTCGCTCCCGTCATCGACGAGATCACCAAGGAAGTCACGCGTTTCGCCAGCACCGTCACGCAGGATGAACTGGATGTGTTCAAGAACGACATGATCGGCAACTATGAACGCGCGCTGGCTTCCCCCGAAAGCGTGGGAAGCATCATCGGCTCGCAGATGGCCAACTCCGGCACCCTCGCCGACTTCAAAGAAAAAATCCAGAATTTCAAGGATGTGACGCTGGAAGACATCCAGAGACGCGCCACCGAGATATTCTCCACTGCGCCTTCCGTCGCCGCCTTCGGCAAGGGTGCGGATAAGATGCCGTCTTATGAGGAGATTTCCGAGAAATTCGGCAAGCGTCGCACCTTGGATGCCAGCGGTCTGGCGGTGGACACCGCACCTGCCAATGACCGCAGCGTCAAAGGTGCGGATGTGAGCGCCCAACCACAGGATAAGAAACGGGCAATCGGGTAATCGCACATGAGCTTCGCCGCACGCATCGCCGCCGAGAAAAGCAAGGTTTACTGCCTGCAGTACGAAGAAGGCACAGACAAAGCCGCCTATTTCTTCTTGCAAGTGGATGGCGCGAAGGAAGCGGCGTTCCTGCGGGGCATCGAAGCAGGTAGCGACGCGAAGATGGAGGATTTCGGCACGGTCATCGCCTCTGGCTGGGGAGTGCCCGGCGCAGGGGTGAAAGCCGCGATGACCGAGAAATACGACATAGAGTTCAAAAGCGTATGATGGAAGAACCGAACATCACCACTCTGGAGAACGGCCTAACGGTCGTGACCCAGTGCGTCTCCGGCTCGCCGCAAGCCTATGCCCGCATCGCCATCAATGTCGGTTCGCGTGACGAGAC
>VGDC01000325.1 GCA_016869895.1 Alphaproteobacteria bacterium | reverse complement strand
GAGGCCGCCGAAGCTGTCCAACACCGCCACGTCATATTCCTGTTTTAGCAGGCGTTCGCCCTTGCCGCTGTCGAAGAAGCTGTTGGGTTGCAAGGTCAGGCGGCTTTTCCAATCCTGCCAGACGAGTGCAAGGGCTTCGTCATCATACAACCCTTGCGGTATCAGCACTTCCTTGGGCGAGAGACGCGCCAGTTCCATGCCGACCTGCGTCGCGTCGATACCCATCACCTGAAATTGTCCGGTGGAGATGTCCACCCATGCCAACGCATATTCCCCCTGCGCGCGGGCGAGGGATGCGAGAAAATTGGCGGAGCGGGCATCGAGCAAGGAGTCTTCCGTCAACGTGCCGGGGGTGACGATGCGCACCACATCGCGCTTCACCACCGATTTGCTGCCGCGCTTCTTGGCCTCGGCGGGGTCTTCCACCTGTTCGCAGATGGCGACTTTCAGGCCGGAGAGGATGAGTTTCTCCAGATAATTATCCGCCGCGTGGAACGGCACGCCGCACATGGGGATGTCTTCTCCCGCGTGTTTACCACGGCGGGTGAGGGTGATGTCGAGCACTTGCGAGGCGGTCACCGCATCCTCGAAGAACAGCTCATAGAAATCGCCCATGCGGTAGAAGAGGATGTAATCCGGATGGGCGGCTTTCAGGCCGAGATACTGCTGCATCATCGGCGTGGCATCGGCGGGGATGGCGAGTGTTTCCGGTGCGGAATCCGCCTTTTCTTCCTGCGCTGATGGCTGTGCGTGCTGGGACATGATGCTTTTTATATTGGCTGTTTTTGCTTTGCTGCGATGCGATTTTTCTGGTAAATGCGCGCAAAGACGTGATACTTGACGCACTATAACAAAAGCGGCGGAAACCGCAATCCCAAGACCCACCCACCGAACAAAAAAGAGCGACGCCACGATGTCCGAGAAACTCCGAATCACCGACGAAGAAGCCCTTGCATTCCACGCGGACGGCAAGCCCGGCAAAATCGAGATCAACGCGACCAAGCCTTTGGTTACCCAGCGCGATCTCTCCCTCGGTTATTCCCCCGGCGTGGCCATTCCTTGCTTAGCCATTCAGGCCGACCCCGATAAAGCCTATGATTACACCGCGCGCGGCAACTTCGTGGCGGTCATCTCGAACGGTACGGCGGTTCTCGGCCTCGGCAACCTCGGCGCGCTGGCATCGAAGCCGGTGATGGAGGGTAAAGCCATCCTCTTCAAGCGCTTCGCCGACATCGACGCCATCGACATCGAGGTGGACACCACCAATGTCGATGAATTCGTCAACTGCGTGAAGCTCCTCGGCCCAAGCTGGGGCGGCATCAACCTTGAGGACATCGCCGCACCGGATTGCTTCATCATCGAGCAACGCCTGCGTGAGACCATGGACATCCCCGTGTTCCATGACGACCAGCACGGCACAGCCATCATCGCCACCGCCGGCCTCATCAACGCCGCGCATATGACAGGCCGCAAGTTCGAAGACCTGAAAGTGGTCGTCCTTGGCGCGGGTTCTGCGGGCATCGCGTGCTTGGAACTCATCAAGACCATGGGCATCAAGCATGACAACGCCTTGCTCATCGACAAAGAAGGCGTGATTTACAAAGGCCGCGAGACCGGCATGAACCAGTGGAAATCCGCCCATGCCGCGAATACCGACCGCCGCACGCTGGCGGAAGCCATGGAAGGCGCGGATGTCTTCCTCGGCCTCGCCGCGAAGGATGCCATCACCCCTGAAATGGTGAAAAGCATGGCGCCGAACCCCATCATCTTCGCCATGGCGAATCCTGACCCTGAAATCCGCCCCGAAGTGGCGAAAGAAGCCCGCCCTGATGCCATCATCGCCACGGGTCGCTCGGATTATCCGAATCAGGTCAATAACGTCATGGGCTTCCCCTATATCTTCCGTGGCGCGCTGGACGTGCGCGCATCGCAAATCAACGAAGAGATGAAGATTGCCGCCGCCCACGCCATCGCGCAGCTGGCGCGTGAAGATGTGCCCGATGAAGTGCTTGCCGCCTATGGCCGTAAGCTGAAATACGGCCCCGAATACATCATTCCTGCGCCCTTCGACCCGCGCCTCATCACCACCGTGCCGATGGCCGTGGCCAAAGCGGCGATGGACTCCGGCGTGGCGCGCCGCCCCATCGAGAACATGGAGAAATACCGCCAGGAGCTGAAAGCGCGCCGCGACCCGACCGCCAACGCCATGAGCCTGCTCTTCGACAAAGTCAAAGCCCAGCCGCAGCGCATGATTTTCGCCGAGGGCGAGGAAGAGAAAGTCATCCGCGCTGCCGTCCAATGGCGTG
>VGDC01000324.1 GCA_016869895.1 Alphaproteobacteria bacterium | reverse complement strand
CGAAGGCAAAGTGGGTGGCAAGCCATCGCTCATCATTCCACCGAAAGAGCGCGAGGACATCGCCGTCGCGGCGATGACAACCTCCGCCACCCGCACCATGGCGCCGATTCTCTCCAGCGAATCCGACCATTTGAAACTGCCCATCCCCGTGCAGGTGACCAGCGTTCGCCGCCACCTCGCCCCTGCCCGCGTGTTCAGCGCGCCCGTCATCACCAACCTGCTGGAAAGCATCGTAGGTGTGGAATACGGTGATGGGAAAGCGATTGAAGGCTCCGACAAAGAACTCAAGAAACACATGAAGATCGTGCCCGAACCTGTGGGCATCTTCTGGGACGATAAAGGCGATGCGGAACGCTATGGCGATGCGTATTTCCTTGGCTCCATCACCCGCGAGAACCCTGCCCGATTCGCCGGAAAAGACCAGGTTCTGCTGGAATTGAACGCATTGTTCGAGCGTACGCCTTTCACCGGAAAACCGATGGCGGCGGATATACTCACCGCCACGGGCAATGATACGCCGGAGAAGTCGCTGGAGTGGTTCAAGGAATATGCGGATACGGTCGTGAAAGGTCAGGTCGGCCTGCTTGCGCGCTATGGCCTCGGCATGGAAGCTCATCAACAGAATACACTTGTGCTGTTCGACAAGAAAACGGGCAAGCTCGACCAGACGGTGAACCGCGATTTCGCGGATGGTCTGTTCATCGGTGAACCGCTGCTGAAGCTGCGCGGCAAGGACATCTCCGGCGACATCCATGAAATCAAGAAATACCTGAGCGACGAGGTGGAAACGCCGACGAAACAGGTCTATCACGGCATGGTCGCCAGCCACCTCTTCCCGCTGGTGCGCGTGTTGTCGCAGGAGTTCGGCATGGATGCCGACAAAGCGATGGCGGGTGTGCGCGAATCCGTGCAGCAGACGTTCACTTCTGCACGCAACGATTTCGAGAAAGAAGGTCATACTAAAGCCGAACAGGTGCAGTTCGACCAGCTGACCGGCAAGATGGAGAAATGGCTGAACCAGAACATGGTGCGCGAGAAAGCCTTACTGACCATGCGTCTTGACCAGACCTTCGAAGCACCGCCGCTGTACCGCGATAATCTACTGAAAAGCCGCGAAACCACCCAACTAGCTGGCGGAGTTGGCCGATGAAACTTGTGCCCAAACAGCACCATGACATCACCCAGCAAATGCTGGATGTGTTGGCGCGTGACGACCTGCCGAGCCAACCGTTTCATATGGTGGATCTGCAGACGGTGGACACGCTGGCGGGCGAGTGGAAACAGGCACTCAGCGGCCTCAAATGCCATTATGCCATCAAGTGCAATCCCGCTGTGCCTGTCGTCAAAACCGTGCTTTCCCATGGCATGGGCATCGATGTGGCGAGCGCGGGAGAAATCTATCAGGCATTGGACGCAGCGGCAGAACTGGGCATCGATTCAAAAGACGCCGCGAAACGCATGGTCTTTTCTAACCCGCACAAACGCGATGAGGACATCGAAACCGCGCTGAAAGCGGGCGTGAAACGCATGGTGTATCAGGACGGCGAAGAGCTGAACGCCATCGCGGGTATCGCCAAACGCCTCGGTAAACGCGATGTGGAAGTGTTCTGCCGCATCGAGACGGATAGCGGGGGTATCGAATCCGACGTACCGCTCGGCAATAAATTCGGCGTGGATGATGAACATGCGCTGAAACTGCTGACCCAAGCTGCGGATGCGGGATTGAAACCCATCGGCGTGAGCTTCCATGTGGGTTCGCAGCAGACGAATTATAGCGCGTGGGATTCCCCCCTTGGACGCACCGCCGAGATTTTCCGCAAGTTCGCCGAAGCTCGCCCCGATGCCGCACCGCTGGATTTCGTGGATGTGGGTGGCGGTTTCCCCGCTGACCTGCTGGAAAAATCTCCCGACAAAGCCGCTTTCGGCAATGCCATCCGCCGTTCGCTGGACAAGCATTTCGGCAATGACTGGCAGGAGAAACTAGAAGTCATCGCTGAGCCAGGACGCGCACTGGTCGCCAATTCCGGCGTCACACGCACGAGCGTGTTGAGCCTCGAAGACCTCCCCGCCAAAGACGGTAGCGGTGAAACGCGCCACCGCCTGACCATCGACGCTGGCCCGTTCAACGCCGGACTGGTTGAGGGCGTGACCTACCCCGCGCATGTCAAGCGGGGCAAAGAACTCGTGCCGCTCTATACCGCATCCAACAACGCGGAAGGCCCGGAGATTTACGACAACTCCTGTGATTCCGTCGGCAAAGTCCCCGCGAAAGGCACCAGCCTGAACCCGCGCCTGACCCAAGGGGAAGACCGCATCCACCGTGGCGATGAAATCCTGCTTTC
>VGDC01000323.1 GCA_016869895.1 Alphaproteobacteria bacterium | reverse complement strand
AGCCGAGTTAAGCAAAGCCGCCACGCGCTTGGTGTCGGAATTGGCTTACGAGGGCATCTATTGGTTTCCCCATGGCACGGGCAAAACCCCGACATTGAAGGTGGAGCGGAAAGATCCCAGCAGCCGTCTGGAATGGGATAGCGCATTCGACGTGGCGATGAAGAAGGCGACGGAAATGCGCAAACCCACGACTGTCATCCGCGAAGGGGATTATGATAAACCGCGCGACGTGCCCGTGCTTATCCCCGTGATGAACGACGATAAGCTTGAAGGGGTGCTGGTCGGCTTGCTGGATATGCATCAGCTGAGCGATGAATACCTGAGCGCACAGCAGGAAAACGCCATGACCGCCCAGTTCTTCCCCTTGGCGAACACGCGACAAGCCTATAACACCTCTGTTGAGAACATGAACTTCTATCTGCAGAAAGTCATCCGTCTCTACGACCGCGAATGGATGCTCATCATCCGCCCGGAGAAGCTTTACATGGAAGGGCTACCCGCGTTCGTTCCGTGGTTGACGCTGGGTTTCGGCATCCTGCTGACGACCCTCATCGGCGTGCTCATCTTCCACTTGATGGGGCGCAACTCGCAAATCGCTATGCAGGTCTATGACCGCACCGAAGAACTGGAGAAGGCCTCCACCGCGCTGGAATCGCGCACCTTCGACCTCGCCCGCTCGAAAGAAAGCGCGGAGAAGGCCAGCAAAGCGAAAAGCGACTTCCTCGCCAATATGAGCCACGAGATTCGCACGCCGCTGAACAGCATGATCGGCATGACGGAACTGCTGCTGGACAGCGAGTTGAACGCCTATCAGCGCAATCACCTGCGCACGGTGATGACCTCCGCCGAGAACCTGCTGGAAATCATCAACGACATTCTGGATTTCTCGAAAATCGAAGCCGGAAGACTCGCGCTGGAAGAAGTGCCCTTCGATTTGCTCACCACCTGTGAAGAGACGATTGCGCTCTTCGGCGTGAAGGCCAGCGAGAAAGAGGAAGGCTTGGAACTGGTGCTGGATTATGCGCCATCCCTCCCCCGCCACGCGATCGGCGATCCTGTTCGTCTGCGCCAAATCATCTGCAATCTGGTGGGCAACGCCCTCAAATTCACCAGCAAAGGCCATGTGGTGCTGCGCCTTGAACCGGGATATGCCAAGCCGGGGAACGGCAACGCCCTCTCCATCCGCCTTTCGGTCGTCGATTCGGGCATCGGCATTCCACAGGACAAGCTGGATGCGATATTCGAGAAATTCTCACAGGCCGACACCTCCACCACCCGCAAATTCGGCGGCACAGGGCTGGGCTTGAGCATCTGCCGCCAGCTGGCCGCGCTGATGGGCGGCGAGATGGGGGTCGATAGCATGCCCGGCAGCGGCTCGACCTTCTGGTGCACGCTTGAGCTTCAACGCGACCTCTCCCAGCTTGCCGCACCGCTTTATGGCAACTTCCCTGCCCTGAACGGTAAAACGGCGCTACTCGTCGAGCCTGATGCGATTGCGCGCCAGCAGGTGGAGACGATACTCCACCACGCGGGACTGAAGGTGCAGACCGCCACCACCGCCGAATCCGCCGCAGCCATGGTTGCCCAGAGCATGAAAAGCCCCGATGGTCTTTTCAACTTTGCGATAGTGAGCGAGAAATTGCAGGAGAGCGACGGCACGCTCATCACCTGCAGCTGGCGCGAGCAGCTTTCCCTTTCCGCCATGCGCATCATTCTGCTCGGCAACCCTATCATCGCCAGAAATGCGCTATGTGATGCGAATCTGGAAAGACCCATCATCGGCAGCAGGATGGTCGCGCTGGCCGCCGAACTGATAGACAGAGCCGTGCTCAACCCGATTCTGACGCAACCATCGCCGACGGTCATCCACTCGACCCATGCTGCACCTGAGACGCTCGCGCCCAGAAAACCCGCCGCAGGGGATGCGGATTTCGGCGGTGCGCGCGTGTTGCTGGTGGAAGACAGCGCCTTCAACCGCGCCTTCGCGCTGGAGGTGCTCGCCAAGATGAATTGTGCTGCGGATTATGTGGTGAACGGGCTGGAAGCCGTGGAGAAGGTTCAGGCGAATGCCTATGACATCGTGCTGATGGACTGCCAGATGCCGGAGATGGACGGCTATGAGGCCAGCATCCGCATCAGTGGGTTGAAGGCTCTGGGCAAGGTGGGCGATGTGCCGATCATCGCGCTGACCGCCCATGCCATGGCGGAGGACAAGAAACGCTGCATGGATTCGGGGATGCAGGATTACCTGACCAAACCCATGCGCATGAAAGAACTGCGCGAGATGCTCATGAAATGGATGCCGCAGAAAGCCGCGGCGTGAGGCGGCTCACTTCGGCAGGGTGAGGGTTAAACGGCAGCCGTATCCCGCTTC
>VGDC01000322.1 GCA_016869895.1 Alphaproteobacteria bacterium | reverse complement strand
GGTGGGCAGGGCGTTTATTGAGAGCGTAAGGCTTTCAGCAACGTGTCTGCCATCATTTGCACTTCCACCTCTGTGGTGAATCGCCCGAAACCGAAGCGTATAGCCGTGCGGGCGATGTCATCTCCCACATCTAATGCGCGAATGACATAGGACGGAGCGTTGCCGCCGCTGTTACACGCCGAGCCACGCGACACCTCCATCCCCGTAAGCTGCGGCAGGATGTCTCCGTGTGGGAAACATAGGCTGATATTCCCAGCGATGCGCTGTTCCAAACTGCCATTCACGATAAAGGCGTCTTTAGCGGGTTCCAGTGTCTGCAAGAATTGCTGGCGGAGGGCAAGGATGCCTTTTTCTTCCTGCAATCCTTCATGATGCATAATTTTTGCCGCTTTACCGAAACCTACTGCAAGCGGAAGCGGAACGGTGCCGGAGCGTAAACCACCTTCCTGCGCGCCACCGAATTGAATGGGTGCAATCCTCACGCGCGGTTTGCGGCGGATATAGAGAGCGCCGATGCCCATCGGCCCATAGATTTTATGGGCGGATATGGACAGTAAATCGACAGGAAACTGGCGCATATCGAGCGATATACGCCCAAACCCTTGTGCAGCATCGACATGGAGCAGCACCCCCTTCTCGCGACAAGCTGCACCTATCGCCGCTATATCCTGAATCACGCCGATTTCGTTGTTCACCGCCATGACTGACGCTAGAAGCGTATCTTCACGAATAGCAGCTTTGAACTGCTCAACATCCAGCAAACCATCGGGTTTTACCGGAAGCACCGTCACCTCAAAACCTAACCGCTCCAGATGCCGCACGGGCGCAAGCACGGACATGTGCTCTGTGGCTGCGGTCACTATATGGCGGCGGATTGCGGAAGTTTCATGCAAATGAAATTGCGCGGCACCGAGAATGGCGAGGTTATTGGCTTCGGTGGCACCCGAAGTGAAGATGATTTCACGGCTATCAGCGGAAAGCACTTCGGCTATCTGCGCCCTCGCCTCTTCCACCTTAGCTTCCGCCATTCTGCCGCGCTGATTGTCGCGGGAATGGGGGTTTCCATAGTCATCCGCGAAATAGGGCAACATCGCTTCCCGCACGCGAGCATCCAGAGGCGTAGTCGCCTGATAATCGGCATAGATGCAGGGGGTATCAGGCATGGCTTGCAGCGGCGGCACGCTTGCCGACACGGTCATAAAGCTTTTTCCACTCGGCGGCGATGCGGCGGATGTCGTCTTCCGTGGTATTCCAGCCGCCGCTGATGCGGATGGCGGTGGTGGCCACGGCATTGTCATATCCCATCGCACGGATGACGTGGGAGGATTCGATGCGCCCCGATGAACAGGCCGAACCCGCGCTGACGGCGATATTCGCCAAGTCAAAGCTCATCAACTGCGTTTCACTGGAAACCCCTGGCATGGAAATGCAGGTGGTGCCCGGAAGGCGCGGCACACCACGCCCAAAGACAATCGCGCCTTCGCTGTAAGCCAGTAATTCTTCTTCCAGTGTGTCCAACCAGCCGCGCACGCGCGCTTGCTGCGCGACATCCTGCATGGCGAGCTCGACTGCAAGCCCGAAACCGCTGACAGCGGCGACATTCTCCGTTCCCGCGCGGCGGCCAAGTTCTTGCCCCCCGCCCGTCAACAACGGCTTGATGGGCAGGTCGTTGCGCAGCACCAGTGCCGCCGCACCATGTGTGCCGCCCAGCTTGTGCGCGGAGATGGTCATCATATCCACACCGAGGCCAGAAAAATCGACCGGAATCTTGCCCAAGGCCTGTGCCGCATCCGTGTGCACCAGTGTATCCACGCCGGAGGCACGGCAGGCCTTAACAATCTCAGCAATCGGCTGGATGACGCCCGTTTCATTATTCGCCAACATCACAGACACCAGCGCGGGTTTCTGCTCTTTCCTCAGCATTTCCGCGAGGGCATCCACCTGCACCATACCGCGCGAATCGACCGGAATGCGCTCGGCATCTGGCACGGTCTTGACAATAGATGAATGCTCTATCGCAGAAACGAGGATGCGGCGCGATGCTTCGGCGCGAAGCACGAAATTATTGGCTTCTGTGCCGCTGGAGGTGAACACGATTTCATTCTTGAAAGCATTGACGGCGCGGGCAATCGTTTCGCGGGCATTTTCGAGGTATTTCTTGCCTTCGCGGCCATAAAAATGCACCGAAGAGGCATTATGTGGCTCGGCCAACAGCGCGGCCACACGCGCCGCCACTTCTGGGCGTACTGGTGTGGTCGCGTTATAATCCAGATAGGTGATTTTGGGCATCAGCGCTTTTCTTCTGCCAGTTCTTCCGCATCGTTGGGATGTTCATGCGCACGTTCCCAGCGTTTGGCGGTCTCTTCACTGCCCGCTTCTGCCGCTTCCAT
>VGDC01000321.1 GCA_016869895.1 Alphaproteobacteria bacterium | reverse complement strand
CGACCTCTTCGGCGATGAGGCCATAAAGCGTCTGGGCTTCGTCGAGCGAGGCGACCATGAGCGTGTCGAGCGTCATATCCGCCTGACGGTCGAAGAACTTGTTATCCGTGCCGTACATGCCCGGTGCTTTCGTGCCTTTCAGGGCGAAGGCATTGAGCGTGTCGAACGGCAGGAAATAGCCGAAATTGATGCGCCCGCCCTTGGGGGCGGCAGGGTTCACATAATCGAAATTAGAGAACCCGCGCGGGTATTTCGCTTCACCGAACATCAGCAAGGCGTGTTGCTTGCCGGAGGAGGGCGAGCGGGGCGCGGGTTTCTCCTGCGCGGCAAGCGCGAAAGGCAGCAGACAGGCGAAGAATGCAGCGAGAACCGCTGCTTTCATGCGCATCAGGCTTTGCTTCCGCGGGTGGGCGGTTCCGTCCACGGGCCGGAATGGGTGGGTGAAACGGCCTGATTGGCGACGCGGGTGCTGCGAATCTGGTCGAAGACGGTGAGCGCTTGGGCGACCGTGCCGCCGATGTCGTTGGCATTCGCGGGGAGAAGCACGGTGGTGCTGTGCTTCGCCAGTTTCTCGAAGGCGCCGACGTATTGCTCGGCGATTTTCATGGATACCGCTTCCGAACCACCGGCCTGATTGATGGCGGCGGCGACCAGTTCGATACCCTTCGCGGTGGCTTCTGCAACGGCGAGGATGGCTTGTGCTTCACCCTCGGCGCGGTTGATCTGGTCGATTTTCGCGCCTTCGGAGCGTTTCACGGCTTCCTGCTTCTGGCCTTCGGCGTTATTGATAGCCGCATCACGGTGGCCTTCGGACTGAAGGATGTCGGCGCGTTTCTGACGATCCGCCGCCACCTGCTTCTCCATCGCCAGCGTGATGGTCTTCGGCGGGGTGATATTCTTGATTTCATAACGCATGCACTGGATGCCCCAGCTTTCGGCGGCATGGTTGATGGCCAATACGATATTCGCGTTGAGCTTTTCGCGTTCCTCGAAGGTCTGCTCCAGCGTCATCTTGCCGATTTCCGCGCGCATGGTGGTCTGCGCCAGCTGGGTGGCGGCATAGACGGGGTCTTCCACGCCGTAGGACGCATCGACCGCGTTGAGAATCTTCAGGTAAATCACGCCGTCCATATGCACGGCGACGTTGTCTTTGGTGATAGCGGTCTGCTCCGCCACGTCCATGGCCATTTCCTTCAGGGAGTGCTTATAGGCGATGCGCTCGATGAAGGGCACGATGAAGCCCAGACCCGGCTCCATCTTGCGGTCGAACTTGCCGAAACGCTCGACGATATAGACCTGCTGATGGGGCACCTGTTTGACGGTCATCACCAGAATGACGACGATGAACCCGATGACGAAAAGAAATTCCATGTGAGCGTCCCTTTTATTAAGGTTTATTGTGGGGAAGCGGCTGTTTCCCGAATGGTATACGTGCTTTCCGCGAGGATGAGGGTGGAACCTTCCACCGCGACGACCTTCAGCTCTTCGCCTGGTGCGGCGGATGCGATGGCGGCATCATCGGCGAGTCGTGCGGTGAGCAGCGCGCCCGACCAATAGGCGTTGCCCTTCTTGCCCTTGGCGATGCCGCCGGGACCGACTTCGGCGCTGCGACCGATGACATCATGATGTTTCTCGCCTTTCGCAGCGCGGCGGATACGCATCTTCTGGAGGGGCTTCCAGAGCGCAATCGCCCAAAGACCGGTCAGGAAGAAGAAGGCGGTGGTCTGGACGAGCCAATCGGGGTGCGGAAAAAGGCCGACCTGTACAAAGAGGCCGAGGGTGAGCGCAGCGAGGGCGGCGAAGAACAGGCCGATGCCAGGGATGGCAGCCGCTTCGAGCACGAAGAGGAGGACACTGAGGAGATACCAGTAATGCCATTGTTCCATGGTCTGTTCTCCTTCGGGCTATTGGCGATTATTCGGCGGCGGGTTTGTCATCCGCTTTGGTGCTGGCTGCCGCAGGATCGGCGGGTGCTTCTTCCTTCGGCGTAGCGGCCGCCACTTCCGCTGCGGAGGGCAGCGGGGCGGGGGAATCGCTCAGGGTGCGGAGGTAAGCGACCAATGCGGCGCGCTCGTTCTCTTTCTTCACACCGGCGAAGGCCATTTTCGTGCCGGGCACATGGGCTTTCGGATTGTAGAGGTAATGGGCGAGGTTCTCATAATCCCATTTGCCGCCGTGGTTCTTCATGGCATCGGAATAGGCATAGCCGCTGTGGTGGCCGACATCGGCGTTCACGACACCCCAGAGGTTCGGGCCGACTTTGTTCGGGCCGCCTTTGGTGAAGTCATGGCAGGAGACGCATTTCTTGGTGATTTCCTGACCCAGTGCCACATCCGCCGAGGCGAGCAGGGGGATGACGCTGACGGGGCCTGCAGCGACCGCGCCGCCAGCCGAGGAGG
>VGDC01000320.1 GCA_016869895.1 Alphaproteobacteria bacterium | reverse complement strand
GTTCTAGCAGAGCATTCAACTGCACTTCGACGGGCTCTTCCACCTCGCCACCACGTGAAACCCCATATTGCTGGAAGCAATCCTTCTCGCCTCGTTTGTCGCTATCACGGCGTTTCTGCTCGCCCGCCGCATGGGCAGGAACGCCCACCATCGTCGCACCGGCGGGCACATCCCGCACGACCACGGCATTAGAGCCGATACGCGCATTGTGGCCGACATGAATCGGGCCAAGAAGCTGCGCGCCCGCGCCGACGATGACATCATTGCCGATTTGTGGATGGCGAAGCCCTTTTTCAAATGACGTACCGCCGAGGGTAACACCATGATAAATCGTCACATCATTCCCGATGGAAGCGGTTTCACCGATGACGACCCCCATGCCATGGTCGATGAAGAAACGCTGGCCGATGACCGCGCCGGGGTGAATCTCAATCCCCGTCAGGAAGCGGGAAATGGCGGAGATGAAACGCGCCAGCAGCTTGAAGTTCATGCCCCACAACCCGTGAGACAGACGATGCAGCATCAGCGCGTGGAATCCAGGGTAGCAAAGCACCACCTCCAAACGGCTACGCGCCGCAGGATCCCGCGCAATCACCGCATCCAAATCTTCCTTTAACGCATTGAACATTGCAATCTTCCGGCAAACCCACTATACAATTTAGCTCTCGCCTTATGGGTCTAATAGCAAAAAGGCGGGCGGTAAAGCGGTTTCTGCTTTGCAAACGCCCAAGAACACAATTAACGCCAAGCACGAGGAAATATGCCCGAGATATTCATTAATGGCCCAGAAGGCCGTCTCGAAGGCCGTTATCACCAAAGCGCCGAGAAAGGCGCTCCCATCGCGCTGGTTCTGCACCCCCATCCGCTTTACGGCGGCACTATGAACAACAAGGTGACGTATAACGTCTATCAGGCGTTCCAGCGCGCTGGTTTTTCCGTCATGCGCTTTAACTTCCGTGGTGTTGAGCGTTCCCAAGGCCAGTTCGATAACGGCGTGGGCGAGCTTTCCGATGCCGCCACCGCCCTTGACTGGCTGCAGGCGCAGAACCCCGATGCCTCCACCTGCTGGGTGAGCGGCTTCTCCTTCGGTTCGTGGATTGCCATGCAGCTGTTGATGCGCCGCCCTGAGATCGAAGGTTTCGTTGCGGTTTCTCCTCCTGCGAACATGTATGATTTCTCCTTCCTGGCGCCCTGCCCGGCCTCCGGCCTGGTGGTCATGGGTGATAAGGATGACGTGGTGCAGGAAGATGCGGTGTCCAAGCTGGTCGGAAAACTCGCTGGTCAGAAGCACATCAAAGTGGATTATCAGGTCGTGAACGGTGCGGATCACTATTACCGCAACCACCTCGACCAGCTGAATGATGCGCTGGATGGCTATATCGACGAGCGCATGCAGAATTTCCACCAGAACCGCAAAGCACGCCCTGACCGCAAACGCCGTCAGCTCCCTCGCGACTAAACCTTCATGTGAGAATCAAAGATAGTGTCCGCTTTCGGGGCGTCTGGCACTCTCTTCGCGTTGCTCGCGCAACCTGCTGACGAAGCTATTGACGATGGCTTTCGGGCCACTTACGGATTTTGCCGCATCTGAAGCCTCTTTGCGGCTGACGACATAATCCGCAAAATGCTCGATTTGCGCAGAAGACGCAAAAGCCGTTTCGGGCTGCTGAACCGCGAAGGCGGGCACATCTTCCAGAATCGTGAAACCTTTGAAGAAATCTTCATTATGAGGCATAGGCACTCCCCGCAGATTGCATCCAACTAAACGTGTTCGTTTAATAGTTAATGCAATTCTACAGAGAAATCCTTAATCAATGATTAAGCTACGCCGTAATATCCGGCGCGATGCAATGCACCGCCCGTCACCGCATGGCTAGCACCCGTGGTGGTGGGAAGGCTAAGGGGGAGATTGTGGAGTGAGCGCACAGCAAGGAACGCGAATGCCTGTGCCTCCAGCGCATCCCCCTGCCAACCCAGCTTCTCCACAGGCTGCACGCCGGGCAGCAGCGCGGAAAGTTCTTTCATCAGCGTGGGGTTGTGTCGCCCGCCACCGGTGATGAACCATTGTTTCGGAGGCGCGGGGAAGAACGGGATGCCCGCTGCGACGGATTGCGCGGTGAAACGCGTCAGCGTCGCCGCACCATCTTCCGTGGTGAGATTACTGAATTCGCTGATGTTGAAATCATTGCGGTCCAATGACTTCGGTGGGGTCTGGCGGAAATACGGATGGCTCATGAACTCTTCGATGATGTTATCGAAGGGTTTACCGCTCGCGGCAAGTTTGCCGTCTTTATCATAGGCCTCGCCCGTGTGTTTGCGCACCCAATCATTCAGCATAGCATTGCCAGGGCCGGTGTCGAAAGCGAAGATATCGAACCCCATGATGTTCTCGCTGCCCGCTTCGGAACGCCCGA
>VGDC01000319.1 GCA_016869895.1 Alphaproteobacteria bacterium | reverse complement strand
AGCGTCGCGGGATTCGGGGTCGATTCAGTCTGTATGAACATGGTCGTAATCCTTTTCCACCCACAGTTATAGCTGAAGGTGGTGAAATTGTATAGTCAAAAGGGGATTAATCCGGTCTTCTTTAGCCCTCAAGCTCCGGGGAGAATGGGCGGGCGAGCAGCTGGTGGATGGTGTCCTTCACGGAAAGCTTGCCTTGAAGGATGCCGTTCACCGCATTGCAGATGGGCATCGCCACGCCGAGGTTATGCGCCAGATGGGTCACCGATTCCGCCGTGCCGACACCTTCGGTCAGCGAGCGTTTACTGGCCAGCACCTCCTCGACCGATTCGCTGCGCCCAAGCTGCAAACCGAGCGACATATTGCGCGATTTTGGGCTGTTACAAGTCAGAATCAAATCGCCGATGCCGGACAAGCCCATGAGCGTCTGGGATTTTCCGCCCGCCGCTTTACACAGGCGGGACATTTCCGCCAAACCACGGGTGATGAGCGCGGCTTTCGCGTTCTCACCCAATTCGCCACCCACGGCGATGCCGCAAGCGATGGCGATGACGTTCTTCACAGCACCGCCGATTTGCGTGCCGATGATATCATCGGAAAGGTAGGGGCGGAAAAGGCGACCACCGAAGACATAGAGCAAACGCTCGCCCAGCACCGCATCCTGACAGGCGATGGTGGTGGCGGTCGGCAGACCATTCGCCGCTTCATCAGCGAAGTTGGGGCCCGAAAGCACGGCGATCTGGTTGTGGGTCAATACCGAGGACACCAATTCACTCATGAATTGCAGGCTGCCGCGCTCGATGCCTTTCGTGGCGATGACGATGGGCGTTTCGGATGGCAAAAGGTCGGAAATGCTGATGCAGGTGGAGCGGAGGGATTGCGACGGCGTGCAGAGAATCAGCACATCGGCGTTGCCGCAGGTTTCAGCCAAATCATCCGTCACTTTGATGGCGGGGTCGATGAACACGCCCGGAAGATAAGACTGGTTCTCGCGCTGATCACGTATGGAAGCCAGCACGTTCGGGTTGCGCGTCCACAACGTGACGTCACTGGACGCGCGATTGGCGAGCACGGCCAATGCCGTTCCCCATGCGCCCGAACCGATGACACCTACGCGCATCGGGCGATTCTGTGCGTCCACGCTCATGCTGCCACCTTCGCCAAATCAAAACCGATGACAATCGCTTCATCGTCCAGCGTGTTCTCGAAGCGATGAGTGACTCCGCCGACATCCACCAAATCCAGCGTTTCGGAAAGCGTCTGCTCTTGGATATACCCGGAATGTGCTTTCACTGCCGCGCTGACAGCGGAAGAGGCCTGAAGCTTCAAAGCGATACGGCTGGAGACATCCAAATCCGCATCTTTGCGCGCCTGCTGAATCATGCGAACCACATCGCGCGCGATGCCTTCCGCTTCCAGCTCCGGCGTGACCGTCAAATCAAGGATGACCAGCGCGTCATTCGATGCCAGCCCCTGCGCCTTGCCCTGATATTCAGGTTTAGGATCAAGCTGCACCATATATTCACCTTCTTGAAGCGTCACACCTGCAAGCGTCAGGGATTTATTGGGGTTCAGAACCCACTCACCTGTCCGCGCAGCATTCATGACCGCTTTCACCTGCCCGCCCAGCTTCTTACCGACAACCGGAAGATTCACCTGCACTTTATGGGCGGCGAATTCTTCGAAGCGGCTTGCGCCGACGGTATCGCAGGATTTCACGTTCACTTCATCCAAGATGAGGTTGCGGAAATCATCCGCCAAGCCTTCTGCGCGACCGCCCACCAGCGTAATCGAGCGCAGCGGCTGACGCACACGCACCTGCGCCACGTTGCGCACGGAATGCGCCGCGTTGCAGACATCACGGGTGAAGTCCATCGCCGCCATCAGCGAATCATCGGTGGCATAGGCCGCACATTCCTCATGCGGGAAATCCGCCAGATGCACGCTATCCTGCGGATTGGCTTTGCGTCCGCTCACCGTCAATCCGAGGTAGATTTCTTCGGACAGCAACGGCAGCAAGGAGGAGAACGCACGGCTCATCACATGCAACACGGTGTAAAGCGTGTCATAGGCAGCCTGTTTATCTGCCGTGTGCTCGGTGCTCCAGAAACGCTCTTTATTACGGCGGATATACCAGTTGTTCAGCACTTCGAAGAAGTCCGTCACCGCTTGGCACGCGCTGGGCGTATCGTATGCGTCGAGCCCTGCTTTTACGCCGTTCACCGCATGGGACAGCTTGGAGAGGATGTATCTGTCCATGACATTAGCGGAAGTGAAGTCCAGCTTCGCTTTCACGCCATCCGCATTCGCATAGAGCGTGAAGAAATTATAGGCGTTCCAGATGGGCTTGATGTACAGGCGCACGGAATCGCGGATGAACTTGCCTTCTTTGTCGATGTACATCTCCGCACCGCGCATGACGCCGGAAGA
>VGDC01000318.1 GCA_016869895.1 Alphaproteobacteria bacterium | reverse complement strand
GCGTATGGCCATATCCTTCCCGAAAGTTTCTTCGCGCCGTTCAACGTGCCCGCACAGACGCAGCTGTGGCATGAGCGCATCTCGAACGGAGAATACACTGAAGAGAAGCGATTGTTCGTGGCGGAAAAGGACGACAAAGTGGCGGGGTTCAGCATCGGCGGCCCTGCGCGGTTTGATGGCCGCATGGCGAATGGCGAGCTATGGACGCTCTATGTCGATCAAGCGCAATCGCGCAGCGGGGCAGGGGGATTGCTGCTGAATGCAGTTAAGGACTTCCTGAAATCACAAAACCATGATGGAATGTATGTGATGAGTATGCGCGGGAACGAGATGGCGCGGGCGTTCTATGAACGTATGGGCGGCACGATGAACCCCAATCCCTTCACCACCGATTTCAATGGCACGATTGTCGACGACACAAGCCTTTACTGGAAATTCTGAGGCGGTTACACTGCACCCCATGACGGCGAAGAATCGCCGCGAAATAAAAGATAGGGATGCATGATGACGAGTATTTACGACGCTGATCTGGCGCCGAATAAGGCCAATTATATTCCGCTTACCCCCGTGCAGTTCATCGAACGCTCGGCCACGGTCTACCCCGACCGCCTTTCCATCATCCACGGCGACGTGAAATTCACATGGGCAGAGACGTACGCCCGTTGCCGCCGCCTCGCCAGCGCGCTTCAGAAGCGCGGCATCAAGAAGGGCGACACGGTGGCCATCATGGCGAATAACACGCCGGAGCATATCGAAGTGCATTTCGGCGTGCCCATGTGCGGCGCGGTCATCACCGGATTCAACACGCGGCTAGACGCGGCGATGCTGGCCTTCATGATGAACCATAGCGAAACGAAACTGCTCATCGTTGACCGACAGTATTCGGCGGTGATGAAACAAGCCTTGGCGAAGCTGGAGTTCCCGCCCGTGGTCATCGACATCGACGACCCGCAATTCGTGGGTGGCGAGTTGCTGGGCGAGAAGGACTATGAAGCCCTGTTGGCCGAGGGCGACCCGGAATTCGACTGGCACTGGCCGGAGAATGAATGGGATGCCATCTCCATGAATTATACGAGCGGCACGACGGGCGACCCGAAGGGCGTGGTGTATAATCATCGTGGCACGTTCCTGAACGCCATGGGCAATGCCACCGCCTGGGGCATGACGCATCATCCCGTGTATCTCTGGACGCTGCCGATGTTCCACGCGAGCGGCTGGTGCTTCCATTGGACGGTGACGGCCATGGGCGGCACGCATATCTGCCTGCGGAAAATCGACGGGGAGCATATGTTCGCCAAAATGCAGGAACATCCGGTGACGCATTTCACAGCCGCGCCCATCGTGCTGAATATGCTGGTGAACACGCCACAGGAAAAACAGGTGAAGCAGAACGCGGTCGTCAACGTGATGACGGCGGGTTCTGCGCCGCCAGCCGCGGTGCTGGCGAGCATGGCGAAGCTGGGCTTCAACGTGACGCATGTATACGGCGCGACGGAGGCTTATGGCCCGAATATGGTCTGCGCATGGCCGCCAGAGTGGGATGTGCTGCCCGCTGATGAACAAGCCAAGCTGAAAGCGCGCCAAGGCGTGCGCACGCAGTTCCTTGAGAAGATGATCGTGGCTGACCCGAACACCTGCGAAGAATTGCCGTGGGACGGGCAGAGCATCGGCGAAGTGCTGATGCGCGGAAACACGGTGATGAAGGGGTATCTGAAAAACCCCGCCACCACTGCCAAGACCTTCGCGGGAGGGTGGTATCACACCGGTGACCTCGCGGTGCGGCATCCGGATGGGTACATCGAGGTGAAAGACCGCCTGAAAGACCTTATCATTTCAGGGGCGGAGAATATCTCGACCATCGAGGTGGAATCGGTGATCTATCATCATCCCGCAGTGCTGGAAGCGGCGGTGGTCGCTAAGCCTTGCGAGAAATGGGGCGAAGTGCCCTGCGCATTCGTGGAGCTGAAACCCGACCATAGCCTGACGGCAGAAGAACTCATCGCCCATTGCCGGGCGAAGATGGCGGGGTATAAACTCCCCAAACACGTCGTCTTCGGCCCGCTGGACAAGACCAGCACGGGTAAAATCCAGAAATATCTATTACGCGAAAGAGCCAAACATGTCTGATATTTTCATCATCGGTGCGGCGCGCACCCCCATGGGCGGCATGCTGGGCGATTTCGCGGCGCAGACCGCCGCTCAGCTGGGCGCAGTGGCGATTAAAGCGGCTGTGGAGCGCGCTCGCGTCGAGGATGTCGCGGAAGTCATCATGGGTTGCGTGCTGCCAGCGGGGCAGGGGCAAGCTCCTGCACGTCAGGCGTTGCGCGGCGCAGGACTGCCAGACCATATACCCGCGACCACGGTGAACAAGATGTGCGGCAGCGGCATGAAAGCCGTGATGCTGGCGCATGACGCACTGAAAGCGGGAAATGGCGAGGTTTAC
>VGDC01000317.1 GCA_016869895.1 Alphaproteobacteria bacterium | reverse complement strand
CGGCATTGTCGATGAGATTCTGGAAAAGCTGTTCGGTCATGACGCTATCGACGCAGACCTCCACATTCTCTTTCGGCGGCACCAGCACCACCTCGCGCTCGCGCAGGCGGTTGCGCATGCGCTTGGTCACTTGTTTGAACAGATGCACCGGGTCGTGCCATTCGCTCTTGAACTTGATATGCCCGCTTTCCAGACGTGTCATATCGAGAATATTCGAGATGAAACTATCGAGCCGCTGCGCTTCGTCGAGCGCGGTGTGGGTCAGCGTCATCTTATGCTCGTCTGAAAGCTTGTCGAACATGCTGTGATACACGCTGAGCGAACCGATGATGGATGCCAGCGGGGTCTTGAGGTCGTGGGAGACGGAGGAAAGCAGCAGCGAGCGCAGCTTCTCCTTCTCCTCGCTGATTTTGGCATCTTCCATCCGGCGGGTCAGCGCGATGCGCTGCAGGATGGAGGCGGCCTGATCAGCCAAGGCGGTCAACAACCGCCCGAAGGACGAATCCACCGCGACGGTGCGGGGGACGTTCACGCCCAGCACCCCGATGGTGCCCTGGGGGGTGAACATCGGCTCGAAACGCCACTGGGACTTATTGGCATAGATGCCGCCGATGCCGGTCGTCACCGCGCCTTGCCAGCAATGGCGCAGGGCATCGGTGCTCTTCTCGTCCAGTTCCATGCTGGGTGGATAGGCGATGGCGGGCACAGCGCCCTCATCCTTCTTCTCCGCGGTATTCTCGGCGATGAAGAAGGCCACTTCCATCTCCAGCAGGTTCTTCAGCGCATCATGCATGGTCTTGAGCGCTTCGAAATGGGTCTGGTCGGTCAGGGTCAGGCGTTGGAGCTGATACAGCGCCTGCGTGCGCTTCTCGCGCTTCACCGCCGCCTGCGCATAGGCGCGGGTGCGGCTGGAGAACAGCGCGATCATCACCGCCGCCATGAAGAACAGCATCAGGTTGATGATGTCGCCCGCGTCGGTCAGGGTGAAGAAATAATAGGGCTTCATGTAGAAGTAGTTGACGCAGAAATAGCTGAGGAATGCCGCCAGCATGGCAGGAATCAGCCCCCAACGCCCGCCCACGAACATGATGCAGATGAGGAACAGCATCGACAGGTTCTGGGATTGCAGATGGATGGTGTAATCCGGCAGCAGCTTTTGGAGCGCATAGGAGGTGATAAGCGCCACCAGCACGGCCATGAGCGTATAGAGCAGCTCCAATGCGCGCAGCTGTTCGCCGCCGCTAAGGATGCTCAATAAACTGAAGCCTTCTTTCTCGCCGCGCAGGGGAATGAGGCTCACTTCACAGATATTGGCGAGTTTGGCGGAGATATTGGCGGCATGGTCGGGGCGCAATCCGGCGAAGAAACCGGTCTTCTCCTCTGCGCCGATGATAGCGTGGCGCACGGGATTATTGCTGTCCCGCGCATCTTTGACATAGCTGAATATGGCGTCGTTCACATGGGTCGCCTGCACGCGGATGACCTGCGCGCCCATCTCTTCTGCGCGGGTCACGCAGCGCAGCACATGTTCGCGCGCATCGGGGTGAAGATGATAATAATCGGGGGTTTCGACATGCAGCACCACCCAGGGTATCTGCAATTCACGCGCTTTTCGCGCACCTGCATAAAGCAGTGCACGGTTGCGGGGATGCTCCGTGATGCAGACCAGCACATGACCTGTGTCTTTTTTTCCCATGGCTCGCTCAATCACGCACTTAAAAAGAAAACCCCTAAAGGTAGGAGTATAATATTCAACTAGAATGGACATCAAAAAGAAATGCGAAGGAGCGTATAAACGACTCCTTCGCATCCCAGAGCCTATATCAGGCGATAGCCGTATTATTCAGCAGCGTCTTTCGCAGCGTCCTGAACGTCCTGGCCAGCGTCTTCGATAGCGTCACCGATTTTCTCGCCGGTGGTGCGGTCCTGCAGCTCTTCAGCCGCTTCGCCAACGCCACGACCTTCTTGCAGGTCTTCAACCGCGTTATCGACTTTTTCACCGGTGGTGGGCTCATCGCAAGCTGCGACGAAGGAAAGGCCGAGGAAAGCGACGGAAAGGAAAAGAACTTTCTTAAGGGTATTCATATTGTTTTGACTCCTGATTGCATTATTGCATTAGTAGGGTGATCCTGCGCAGCCACAATATAACCGTCATAATAAAAAATCCATAAGAACAATCAATGCAATGCAAGATGATTACGAATAACCCGTTTTTCCGCCCTTGGAAGCCCGAAATCATTTTTCACCGCGCCTAAGAAACCGTCCACTTGGCGTTTTACAACCCTCAGAAACTGCTTTATCATATGCCTCCCCTGGTTCAGGACGGGGCGATTATGACATTTTTATGCCACATCCTTTGCGTGCATATGGTGCATTTAGCTTTGTCCAGCCAGAATGTCTAAACTGCTAACGTGTCATTTTCATATTTGTGAATGCACATCCGCACCAAGACAAACGAT
>VGDC01000316.1 GCA_016869895.1 Alphaproteobacteria bacterium | reverse complement strand
TGCTGATGGACGAGAACGGCGCTTGCCGTGGCGTCATCGCCCTGAACCTTGATGATGGCAAAATCCACCGTTTCCACGGCCACACCACGGTGCTCGCCACCGGCGGCTATGGCCGCGCCTATTTCTCCTGCACCTCCGCCCACACCTGCACGGGTGACGGCGGCGCCATGGTGCAGCGTGCTGGCTTGCCTTTGCAGGACATGGAATTCGTGCAGTTCCACCCCACGGGCATCTACGGCGCAGGCTGTCTCATCACCGAAGGGGTGCGCGGCGAAGGCGGATACCTCGTCAATTCCGAAGGCGAACGCTTCATGGAGCGTTATGCCCCCTCCGCCAAAGACCTTGCCTCCCGCGATGTCGTTTCCCGCGCGATGACAGTCGAAATCCGCGAAGGTCGCGGTGTCGGCCCTGAAAAAGACCATATCTATCTGCACCTTGACCATTTGGATGCCGACCTCATCCACCAGCGTCTGCCGGGCATCGCCGAATCCGCCAAGATTTTCGCGGGCGTGGACGTGACCAAAGAGCCGATTCCCGTGCTCCCCACCGTGCATTACAACATGGGCGGCATCCCCACGAACTATCACGGCGAGGTGATGACCCTGAACAAAGGCCAGATGGAAGTCGTGCCCGGCCTCATGGCCATTGGCGAAGCGGCTTGCGTTTCCGTTCATGGCGCGAACCGCCTCGGCTCGAACTCTTTGCTCGACCTCGTAGTCTTCGGCCGCGCCGCCGCGCACCGCGCGAAGGAAATCATCAAGCCCGACACGCCGCACAAACCCACGCCGCAAGCCGCGACCGACAAAGCTTTGGCGCGCCTTGACCGCATCCGTGGTGCGAACGGCACCGTGCCCACCTCCCAGATCCGCAAGGACATGCAGCGCACCATGCAGAACCACTGCGCGGTATTCCGCACCGATGAAGTCCTGCAAGAAGGCGTCGGCAAAATCGCTAAAGTCTGGAAATCCTTCAAGGATTTGAAAATCACCGACCGCAGCCTCATCTGGAACAGCGACCTCATCGAAGCCTTGGAGCTGGATAACCTCCTCGGTCAGGCCGTCGTCACCATGAACGGCGCGGCCGAGCGCAAGGAAAGCCGCGGCGCGCATGCGCATGAGGATTATCCCGACCGCGATGACAAGAACTGGATGAAACACACCCTGATGTGGATTGACGAAAAAGGTAAGACGACGACCGATTACCGCCCCGTCAACCTCTTCACCCTGAGTGACGAAGTCGAAGTCGTCGCTCCCAAAGCCCGCGTTTACTAAGGAGCAGCACCATGGTTGAATTCTCGCTTCCACGGAATTCCAAAGTCGGCAAAGGTAAGCACTTCAAAGCGCCCGAAAGCGCGAAGCGCGTGAAGACCTTCAATGTGTACCGCTGGGATCCGTCCACCGGCGAAAACCCGCGCATGGACAAGTTCGAAGTCGATATGGACACTTGCGCGCCGATGGTGCTCGATGCCCTCATCAAGATTAAGGACGAAGTCGATAGCACGCTGACCTTCCGCCGTTCCTGCCGCGAAGGCATCTGCGGCAGTTGCGCCATGAACATCGACGGCACCAACACCCTCGCCTGCACCAAGCATATCGGCGAAGTGAAGGGCGATGTGAACATATATCCCTTGCCTCACATGGCGGTTGTGAAAGACCTCGTGCCGGATATGAAGCATTTTTATGCGCAATATGAGTCGATTAAGCCCTTCATGCAGACCCAGTCCCCTGCGCCGAGCAACCGCGAACGCCTGCAAAGCCCGGAAGACCGCGAAAAACTCGATGGCCTGTATGAGTGCATTCTCTGCGCGTGCTGCTCGACCAGCTGCCCAAGTTACTGGTGGAATCAGGATCGCTTCCTCGGCCCGGCCATCCTTTTGCAGGCATACCGCTGGATTGCCGACAGCCGCGATGAAATGACCGGTGAGCGCCTCGACGATTTGGAAGATCCGTTCCGTCTGTTCCGCTGCCATACCATCATGAACTGCGCGAACACCTGCCCAAAAGGGTTGAATCCCGCCAAGGCAATCGCGGAAATCAAGAAGCTCATGGTCGAGCGTCAGGTCTAATAAGACTCTGATTGTACGATTCTTGTTCAGCTAAGAACGGCGGCTTTAGCTAGCCTTTCGGCCTGTTCTTTGGCAAGCTGCCAGTCTTTATCGATGTCTGCCGCCTTGGCGCATTCCTGCCACGCCATCACCGCATCTCCCAATGCCTCATACGCCAACCCGCGATTCAGGCGATGGCTCGCCGCCGCGCGATGGTAAGCGCTGTGCCAGCGTTTATGCTCAATCTCCGCTTTATCCAGCGCTTCCTTCACCTCAGGCATTTGGCCGGATTTCATCAGCGCCTCGCCATAATGCCTCCATGCACGGGGCGTATCCAATACTTGTGACAACAACTCCACCGCTTTCTGCGGGTCTTGAGCAATCATCCTCCGCGCGCAATCATGCGCTGTTTCTGAAT
>VGDC01000315.1 GCA_016869895.1 Alphaproteobacteria bacterium | reverse complement strand
CCTTGTTCACATATGTCGATAGGAACAGCGCCATTCCATTTCCCTTTACGCCTCTTTTGCCGCAACCCCGTTGGGTACAAATGGGATTTTATGGGCAAAAATGGGCTAACTTCCAAATTAAGCCAAAAAACCCTTGTTTCGTCAAGCTTTCAGTAGAGGAAATTTTCATCCCGCCTGTGGATAATTCTGTGAACAACAAGCGTTTTTGGCACTAGCTGCGGGTCTTATTGTGGAAAACTCTGTGTGAATCCCATAAAATCCCATGGCAGACCAAATGCGAATCGAAGCCAAGAAAAAAGCCGCCTTTCTTGCGAAAGACGGCTTTTATTTCTCATCATTCCGGCGAAGGCCGGAATCTAGCAATCATTATTCAGCGGGCGCAAAGAAATCATCACCCCGCGCGGCGTTGCGGTCTGCCGCCACCGGGTTTTCCGCCTTGGGGGCGTCCCTGTGGGCGGCCTTGTGCGGCGCGCTGACCTTGAGGCTTACCTCCTTGAGGCTTCGCAGAACCAGGGCGACCACCTTGCGCCGGACGACCACCACCCCCGCCGCCATCGCGACGCTGGAATCCACCGCCACCACGGCGTCCACCACCCTGCGGGGGCGGCGCGACTTCCTGTTCAAGCGTATGATACGGCTGGCTTTCCACCACATCCAAAGGCTTCTTCGTGGTGCGCTCGATGGTGCGCAAATATCCGCGCTCTTCACCGGAGCAGAAGGACATCGCCACGCCTTCCGCACCCGCACGCGCGGTGCGGCCGATGCGGTGCACATAGCTCTCCGGCTCGTTGGGTAGCTCATAGTTGATGACATGGGAAACGTTATCCACGTCGATACCGCGCGCGGCGATATCCGTCGCCACCAGCGCACGGATTTTGCCTTCGCGGAAATGCAGCAACGCCGTCTGGCGCGCGCCTTGGGATTTATTGCCATGGATGGCCGCTGCGCCGAAACCGGCTTTGCTCAGATGTTCCGCCACCTGATTGGCCTTGTGCTTGGTGCGGGTGAACACGATGACACGGCGGATGTCATGCTTCTTCATCAGACTGGTCAGCAGCGGGAGTTTATCGGCCAGCGTCACATAATACAGCTTCTGCTGGATGCGCTCCACGGTGGTCGCCGCAGGGGTGATTTCCACGCGCAATGGGTCGGTCAGCAAGCTCTGCGCCAAATGGGCGATGTTGTCCGGCATCGTCGCCGAGAATAGCAGCGACTGGCGTTGCTTCGGCAATGCCGCCACCACGCGCTTCACATCGGGCATGAAACCCATGTCGAGCATACGGTCGGCCTCGTCGAGCACAAAGACCTCCACGCGGTCAAGGCGGATATGCCCCTGCCCCATCAGGTCGATGAGACGGCCGGGGGTCGCGGTCAGGATGTCCACGCCGCGCGCCAGTGCGTTCACCTGCGGGTTCTGGCCGACGCCACCGAAGATGACCGCATGTTTCAGGCCGAGATGGCGCCCGTAAGCCTTGAAGCCTTCATCTATCTGGATAGCCAATTCTCGGGTGGGCGCGAGGATGAGCGCGCGGGTGCCGCGCGGGGTGCGGTCTACCTGCGGCTTGCACAGACGGTGGAGGATGGGCAGCGCGAATGCCGCCGTTTTGCCCGTGCCGGTCTGGGCGATGCCGAGCATATCACGTCCCAGCATCAGGCTGGGGATGGATTGCGCTTGAATGGGCGTGGGGGTGAGGTAGTTCTCTTCGCGCAATGCGCGCAGGATAGGCTCGTGCAAACCGAGCCCTTCAAATTTCAGGGATTCCAAAATAACTCTTTCTAAACGGTTCAGTGTGGAAGGCGCTATACATAGCAGCTTTCCGCGGATTAGCAACGTCTTGTTGCGACAATATCCACTCTAAGACACAAAAAACCGCCCCGGAAGGGGGCGGTTCTTCGTTTTATTCTTTATAGGCTATTATCAGCCGCGGCCGTTCTGCTGGCCGTTGTCCTGTGCGCGCGCCTCGACGATCTTGCCCGTGAAGTTGGGGGTCTCGTCCTCACCCAGACGGCGGGTTTTGACATGGGAGAGGGATTTGCCGATTTTATAGCCGCGATTCAGGTTGAACGACGCCGCCGCACCGACCGCATTGATGACCGCCACCGCTTCACCGCCCATGGCAGTCAGCAGGTCGGGGTCGCTGATGAGACGCTGGCCGTCGTCCAGACGCTCGACAGTGACGCTGCGGTTCTTCGGGTTGAACCATTTCTCGCCTTTGTCTTGCGAAACGACCAGACGCGCGCGCGGCGGAACGATGTCATCCTTGGTGGCTTCACCGAAAATGACCCAATCACCAGCGGCAGGGCCTTGGTTGATGCTGAAACCCGCAAGGCGATAGCTGGGTGTTTCTTCCCAGTCAGCGTGCGATGCCTGCGCCTGGTTCAGTTTATGCACCATCTCCAAACCCACGTTTTTTTGGGTGGAAACGGCGTCTACTTCGGTCTTCATCGTGGCAATGATCTTATTTTCCG
>VGDC01000314.1 GCA_016869895.1 Alphaproteobacteria bacterium | reverse complement strand
ACCGCTTCCCAAAGCCGTGTATTTCGGGGGCGACCGCCTACCCGCCAGCTATGCGAACTTCCTCATCGCCAATGGCTTGGTGCTCGTGCCCGTCTTCAACGACCCGAACGACCGTATCGCGCTGAATATCCTCGCAGAAGCCATGCCCAAACACGAAGTGGTGGGCATCAACTGCCGCGATTTCGTCCTCGGCCTCGGCACGCTGCATTGTGCCAGCCAGCAAGAACCGCTATAACAAAATAAAAAGGGAGAGAACAATGCCACAATACAAAGGCGTCAGCGGCCAGGAAATCATCGATTCCATCCGTGAAGGCATGGACTTTGTCGCCAGCCTCGACATCGGGCCCGCCACCAACGCGCTTTGCACCCAGTGGCAGGAAGGCGACAAATTCGTGCCCATCGCCAGCGCGCAGACTGACGATGAACTCGCCAAAGCCGTTAATAGCAGCGGCGCGACCGCCACTTTCGCCCTATTGATAAAAGCTCTCGATTTCCACGCCGAGCGCGATACCGCCGGTCAGGGCAAACGCGTGCTGGAAAACATCGCGAAGTGGGACGGTGACAAAGGTGCGCGCATGATGATGCTGACTGAAAGCGATATGGAGATAAAGGATCATATCGCTTCGCACAGCAAATTCACGTCGAAAGTCGAACAGCAGAAGCAAGTGCAGGACAATCCGCGCGGTCGCTGAAAAAACGCGAAAAAGCATCAAAAAACGCATCAAAAAAGGGCGATTTCTTATCGAAATTCGCCCTTTTTTGCACGAAAAATGATCGTTTTTTACTTGTCGTCCTCGTCCTCATCCTCTTCGGAAATAAGCGAGTCGTCCTTCAAAAACTCTTCTTCATCCACATCTTCTTCAGCGGTGACGGGTTTGGTGGAGATGGCTTCGACCTCGCCCAGCGCTTCCATATCGTCAATATCTTCGATAATGCTCAAATCCTCGAATTCGGGCAGTTCGATGTCGTCACCATCCTCTGATTTATCAGCTTTTTTCTTGGCGGCGGCGAGCGCGGTGCGCGCTTTCGCATCGTCAAGGCTGCGCGCGGGCTTGCGCTTCACGCGCTTCTTGACCTGCTGCTCAGGGTCGAACTTGGCGTGGCAAGCAGGGCATTCTGCGGGATTCTTGTTCAAATCGTAGAATTTCGCGCTGCATTTCGGGCAGGATCTCTTCACGCCCCATTCTTGCTTTGCCATGTACTTGCATCCTTTTGGAATTCTGGTTCAAGGGACAGGTTATCTCCCCCTCTATAAGCTGTATATAATTCCCTTCGCGCATTTGTCCATTTTTTGTTTCAGCTACATGCATTTTTAGGCTTTTTTGGTTCACATTGCGACGAGGTTGGGCTATGAACGGAGTATCAACCGCCATTTCCTGATGAATTGTGAATCCTGTGGGCCATTCCTCCGCCGATACCGACCTTCCCTTGCAATCCCGTGCCGCCAGCCCATTGGTGGGCGTGGCTTCCGTGCCGGGCGATAAATCCATCTCGCACCGTTCCCTGCTGCTTTCCTCGCAGGTACTGGGCACGACGGTGATTGAAGGTTTGCTGGAAGGCGAAGACGTGTTGAACACCGCCAAAGCACTGCGCCAGATGGGCGTGAAAATCGAACGCCTCAGCCATGACAGCGGCAATCGCGCGCGCGGCGTGCATACCTGGCGCGTGCAGGGCGTGGGCGTGGGTGGCCTTGCTGAAAGCGAGAACGTCCTCGACATGGGCAATTCGGGCACGGGCGCACGGCTGATGATGGGTCTGGTCGCGCCATACCCGCATGTCAGCACCTTCACAGGCGACCATAGTTTGGTGAAGCGTCCTATGGGGCGCGTCAGCAAACCCTTAGAACAAATGGGCGCGACTTTCATGGGGCGCAGCGGTGGCCGTTTGCCCCTTTCCATGCAGGGTTCAGCGAACCCGACCCCCATCACCTACCGCCTGCCTATGGCTTCTGCGCAGGTGAAATCCGCCATTCTGCTGGCGGCACTAAACACGCCCGGCACGACCACGGTCATCGAAGCGGAAGCTACCCGCGACCATACGGAACGGATGCTGAAATACCTCGGCTTCGCCATCACCCGTGAGAAGCTGGAGGATGGCGCGATTGCCATTTCGCTGGCGGGACAACAAAATATCCCCGCGCAAGACCGCGAGCTATGCGTCCCTGGCGACCCGTCTTCTGCGGCATTCCTGATAGTGGCAGCGCTTATCGTCCCCGGTTCAGAACTGACTATCCGCAACGTCTGCCTTAACGAGACACGCACCGGACTCTTCACCACTCTGGTGGAAATGGGCGCTGATATCCAATACACCAACACCCGCGAAGTAGCCGGCGAAGAAGTGGCGGATATGGTGGTGCGCGCCAGCCGCCTTAAAGGCGTGACCGTTCCCGCAGAACGCGCGCCTTCGATGATTGATGAATACCCGATTCTTTCCATCGCAGCGGCCTTCGCCGAAGGCACGACCCATATGCAGGG
>VGDC01000313.1 GCA_016869895.1 Alphaproteobacteria bacterium | reverse complement strand
ATAATGCGGCGGCGATGCGTTATACGGAAGCGCGCCTGACGGAAGTGGCGATGGCCGTTCTGGAAGGATTGGATGAGGATACCGTCGATTTCCGCCCGACATACGATGGCGAAGACGAAGAGCCTCTGGTGATGCCATCCGCTTTCCCGAACCTATTGGCGAATGGTGCGGAAGGTATTGCGGTGGGTATGGCCACCAGTGTACCGCCGCATAATGTCGGCGAAATCTGCGACGCACTGCTGCATCTCATCAAATCCCCCGATTGCGCGATTGAAACCCTTGTGCGTCGCATGCCCGCACCTGACTTCCCAACGGGCGGTGAGATTGTTGAATCTCAAGATCATATCCTCAAGTGTTATGAAACCGGTAGAGGTTCGATGCGCATCCGCGCGACCTGGGTGAAAGAGCCGTTGAGTCATGGTCTTTATCAGATCATCATCACCGAAATCCCGTATCAGGTGCAGAAATCGCGCCTGATTGAGAAAATCGCCGAACTCTTCAAGAATAAGAAATTGCCGCTGCTGGCGAATATCCGCGATGAATCCGCTGAAGATATGCGCATCGTGCTGGAGCCGAAGAGTCGTCAGGTCGACCCTGAAATGCTCATGGAATCGCTGTTCAAGGTGACGGAGCTGGAATCGCGCTTCAACCTGAATATGAACGTGCTGGGTGCGGATTCGGTGCCCCGCGTGATGAACGTGAAAGAAGTGCTGCAGGCTTTCCTTGATCATCGTTTGGTCGTCTGTGTGCGCCGCACGAACTATCGCTTGGGCAAAATCGCCCATCGCCTTGAGGTTTTGGGTGGTCTGCTCATCGCTTATCTCAATCTGGATGAAGTCATCCGCATCATACGCGAGGAAGATGAGCCGAAGCAGGTGATGGTCGCAAAATGGAAGCTGACGGATGTGCAGGTGGAAGCCATCTTGAACATGCGCTTGCGTTCGTTGCGTCGTCTCGAAGAATTCGAAATCCGCAAAGAGCATGACCAGTTGACTGGCGAACAGGCCGATTTGCAGGAGATTTTGGATTCCGAGGAGCGCCGCTGGCGCGTCATTTCCGACGAAGTGAAGGACATCAAGAAGCGCTTCGGTGCGGGTGCGCTGGGTGCGCGCCGCACCCGCCTTGGCGATGCGCCGGTGAACGTCCCCATCTCCATCGAAGCTTTCGTGGAGAAAGAGCCTATCACCATCTTGTGCTCGAATATGGGCTGGATTCGCGCGTTGAAAGGCCATGGTGATGAAATCGCCGCTGATGCGAAATATAAAGAAGGTGATGAAGAACGCTTCATCTTGAAAGCGAAAACGACCGATAAACTGGTGGTGTTCGGGTCTGACGGTCGCTTCTTCACCATCACCTGCGATAAGATTCCAAAAGGTAAAGGGCATGGCGAACCGCTAAGCCTGATGATGGACATCGGCAATGACAATTCGGTGGTGACGATGTTCATCCATGAACCGGGTCATAAGTTGCTGGTCGCGTCGAGCCTTGGCAAAGGGTTCATCATCCCCGAAGAGGATGTGCTGGCGCAGACGCGCACAGGCCGTCAGGTGCTGAACGTGCCGCCTAAGGAGCGCGCGATGACCTGCGTGCCAGCCAATGGTGACCGCGTGGCCGTCATCGGCCAGAACCGCAAGCTGCTGGTCTTCGACATCGCTGAAATCCCCGAGATGAAACGCGGGCAGGGCGTGACGCTGCAGAAATACACCAGCGGCAAAATGTCGGATGTGAAAGTGTTCAATGCGGCGGATGGTCTCAGCTGGCCGCAGGGCGAGAACCGCACGCGCACTGAGCAGGATTTGACCTATTGGATGGCGCGTCGCGGCAGTGCAGGTAAAATCCCGCCTGTAGGCTTCCCACGGAACAACCTGTTCAGCGGTTGATAATCAGCCTCACTGCTGGAAGTAAACAGTGATGAGCGCTTCTTTATCCGGCGGGTTCTGAACGGTCAAACGCCCTCTATGCAGCGTGATGATCTTTTTGGTCAACAGCACCGCTCCGGCATTCTCTTCATCTGTGAAGCCATTGATTTTACCGTTCGTCTCAAAATGCTTGAGGTTGGGATGATTCGCCCGCCAGAGGGACGCGATACGCTGTGTATCCATACCCGAAGCATTGTCATTGAAGATGAGGGCGAATTCCGTTCCGTTCGTGGTCTCTTCGAGGGCTGCTTCGATGGTCAGCTCCCCACCGGCCGGAATGGCATTTGCACAAGCGACCAGCAAGTGCATCACGATATGCATCAGGTGCAGCTCGTTGATGGCCAGTTTGGGCAGGTCTTCTTGCAGGCGGATGTTGACGTTCACCTCTTCGCGATCGAGCGTATCACCCAGCATCATCACGCATTTATGCACCAATGTGCCGATTTCCACAGGTTTGCGTGTGGAGAGCGGATGCCATTCCGAAAGGGATGGCATGTCGAATATCTCCTGCACCACTTCTTGCAGGTGGATGGAGGCATGCTCAAGCTGCTCCTGCAGCATGGCGGT
>VGDC01000312.1 GCA_016869895.1 Alphaproteobacteria bacterium | reverse complement strand
AAAGTAAGGTGACCGATCTCGATTTGGACGAAGACCGCCAGTTGCGCGGCGTAGTGCTGGAGAACGGCGAGCGCATCGCGTCGCGCCATGTGGTGCTGGCGGTCGGCCATTCTGCGCGGGACACCTTCGAAATGCTGCTGGCGCGCGAAGTCTATATGGAGGCCAAACCCTTCTCCATCGGCGTGCGCATCGAGCACCCCCAATCCATCATCGACGAAGCGCGCTTCGGTGCCTGCAAAGGCAACCCGATTCTCGGCGCGGCGGATTATAAACTCGTGCATCACGCCTCCACAGGCCGCGATGTGTACAGCTTCTGCATGTGCCCCGGCGGCACGGTGGTCGCCGCGACTTCCGAGGAAAACCGCGTGGTCACCAATGGCATGAGCCAATATTCCCGCGCGGAACGCAACGCCAATTCCGGCCTTGTGGTGGGCATTTCGCCTGCGGTGGACTACCCCGACGGGCCATTGGCGGGCATCGCTTTCCAGCGCAAATGGGAATCCGCCGCTTTCGTCGCCGGAGGCGGGAATTACTATGCCCCCGCCCAGCGCGTGGGTGATTTCCTGCGTGGCGTGCCCTCCACGTCGCTGGGCAGCGTCGAGCCATCCTATAAACCCGGTGTGACACCCACCGACCTTTCCGCCTGCCTGCCGGACTTTGCTGTGAAGGCCATCCGCGAGGCCTTGCCCGTCTTCGGCCGCATGATAAAAGGCTATGACATGGAAGACGCCGTGATGACTGGCGTGGAAACGCGCACGTCCTCTCCCTTAAGCATCAAGCGCGATGCGACTTTCCAGAGTATCAACACCAAAGGCCTCTTCCCCGCCGGTGAAGGCGCGGGCTATGCAGGGGGCATCCTTTCCGCCGGAGTCGACGGCATCAAGGTCGCCGAGGCCGTCGCATTAAGCATCATCGAAAACCATCAATAAACGAGGATTTTATGTCTGATATCAAACGCATCGAAGCTGGTTCCCGCATGAGCGACGCGGTCATCCATGGCGGCAAGGTCTATCTCTCCGGCGTGGTCGCTGATGCCGCGCAGGGCGAATCCGTCTATGAACAAACCGCTGACATCCTCCGCCAGATTGACGAGTTGCTGGCCGCTGCGGGTACGGATAAGACCCGCATCCTGAAGACCAATATCTGGCTGGTGGACATCACCACCTTCGACCAGATGAACAAAGCGTGGGATGCATGGGTCGTGCCTGGCAAGACCCCAGCGCGCGCGACTGTGGAAGCCAATCTCGCCGGTGAAGGCTGGGATGTGGAGATCATGGTCGAAGCAGCCGTCTAAATTCGTTTGAATCACCCCATTCGCCCGCAGCCTTTAATCTGCGGGAAAACATCACTTTAGAGAAAGCACCTCCCATGGCTCAATTCCTCGTTCGCAGCAGCGACCTTCAAGACACCCTCGGCCTCAAATCCTTTGAGATAACACCGCGCGCGGGCGAGTTCGTCTTTCTCGATAACGGCGAAGGCCGCGAATTGTATTTCTTCGTGTTGGCAGTGGTGCATAAACCCGGAAAACCCAGCGAAATCATCGTGGAACTTGTGGGCGATGAAGAAGACTTCGCGCAGGATTTCGCACAGGAAGACTGAGTATGTTTCCTGAAAAGGGAGGTCAGGAATATCAGGAGCTTAAAAGAGGTGTGCGTTACAATCTCTTTCAATCACTGAATTCCTTATCGGATATTGAATTGCAGCAACGTTGGTTGGATTCCCGACTCACTTGTCCTGTTTGGACTTATGTCGAATTCATGGAATCATATTTCGATATGTCTGAGCATAATGAATGGTGGCTTCAGCAAGGAATTTTGTCAGATTTAGAATATCAGTGTATCAAAGAATTTGACAAACTTCTCAAGAACTACAAAGAGCCTAATGGCGATGTTTGGAATTACACTGCCATACTAAATGACCCTGCGTGGCAAGAAATCGTGGCGATTGGCAAAGAAGCTACTAAAAAACTTAAGGCCATGCTGACGGACGTAAATGACTTAAAGGCGTTTGAGCCGATTAAATTAAATGCAGGAGACTATACTTGGCCAAAAGAGCCCACTTTAGCTCAGAGAATCCGCTTTAAAGTTAAATTATTCCCTTAGTTGGTTTGGCAAAACTATTAATGAAACTCACCCCCGAATTCGAGCAAGCTTTCGATCTGCTGGAGCATTCCGAGCAGAACGTGTTCCTGACGGGCAAGGCGGGCACAGGGAAATCCACTTTCCTCAACTATTTCCGCGAGAACACGGGAAAAAAAATCGCCGTGGTCGCGCCGACGGGCGTGGCCGCGCTGAACGTGCAGGCGCAGACCATCCATTCCCTCTTCCGCTTCTCGCCGCATTTCCTTGAGCGGTCGCAGGTGAAGACGGATAACCGCAAGCTCTTCCGCCAGTTGGAGCTGCTCATCATCGATGAGATTTCCATGGTGCGGGCGGATGTGTTCGATGCCATCGACCAGTTCTTGCAGAATGCGCGCCGCAACCGTGCGCCCTTC
>VGDC01000311.1 GCA_016869895.1 Alphaproteobacteria bacterium | reverse complement strand
CATCGCGGAATATTACCAGCGCTGCTTCGATGTGGAGATTCTATCCGCAGCTGTGCCTGTATCTGCGTGATGGCATCGGCCAGCTCGTGGATGCTGGCTTCCTGCGTCTCGAAGGTCGTCACGAAGCGGATGATGATTTCATCGGCGGAGACGGTCACGCCTTCGGGCAAACACAATTTCGGCCAGTCGTAATAGCGCACCTGTTTGTGCAGAATCTCATGCAGCGCACGGGGGACGATGGCGAAGACTTCATTGGCCTGCACTTCCCACGCGATACGCACGCCTTCGATGCCGCTTAAGGTCTGCGCCAGTAATTTTGCGCTGCGGTTGGCGTGGAGGGCGTTCTTCAACCACAAATCATCCGCGAAATAGGCTTCGAACTGCGCCGCGATGAGCCAGTTCTTGGAAAGCGTCTGCCCCGCGCGCTTGCGGCGATAGGCGAGGGTTTCAGCCAAAGCAGGGTTGAAAACGATGATGGCTTCCGCCATGACGCAGCCGTTCTTGGTCGCGCCGAAGGAGAGGATGTCCACACCGGCTTTCCATGTCAACTCCGCGGGGGTGCAGCCCAGCTCGACCAAAGCGTTGACGAAACGTGCGCCGTCCATATGCAACGGCAGGTCATAAGCTTTGCAGACCTTGCTGATGGCGGCGATTTCCTGCGGGGTGTAGATGAGACCGCATTCGGTGGCCTGCGAAATGGTGACGGATTTGGCGGGGGCTTGGTTCACGCCATGGGGCAGGGTTTGAAGGAAGTGCTCAAGCGTGGCGGCGGTGAATTTCGCGCCGACACCGGGCAGGCCGTTCAGTTTCGCGCCATGCATGTAGAATTCCGGCGCGCCGCACTCGTCTTCCATCACATGGGCGTTGTGGTGGCAGATGCTGATGCCCCAAGGCGGGGTGATGGCCGCAAGAGACAGGGCATTCGCCGCCGTGCCTGTGGCGACGCAGAAAACCTGAACATCATGCTCGAATATCTCGGCAAAATGGGTTTTGATCTGTTTGGTGAGGTCATCGGAACCGTAAGCACCGGGCTGGCCATGCGCCGCTTTCACGATGGCTTCCAGCACCGAAGCACTTGCCCCGACGGTATTATCACTGATAAAGTTCATTTCGTTATGTCTCATGCATCTTGGATGTTTTGGGATGTTTATAACCGATTCCGCATGAAAATCCATGAATAAACAACCCCCCAAGAGCGATTCGCACCTTAGCGATTCACAGGCCATCGCCGCCGCGACGCGCGCGCTCGCCCGCCGTGCGGATATGACGCTGGTCTGGGGGAGTAACGAAGAATCCCCTCCGCCGCTGCACGCGAAAAAGACCGTGCAACTGCCGCGCTTCTGCACCACGGAGCAGGGTTTGCGCGGAGCGCGGGGCGAGGCTGACCTTGCCGCGCTGGTGCTGCGCTATCATTCTAAACGCAAGCATGCGCAAGGCCGACCCAGCAATCTGAAAGCGGCGGTCATCTTCGATGCGCTGGAGCAGGTGCGGGTGGAGCAGCTGGGCGCGGCCTATATGGCGGGGGCGAAGCATAACATCGCTTCGCGCAATGCGGATTGGTTGGAATCGCAGGGCTATGCCATGTTCCCCGATGCGGCAGACCCGCCGATTGCCCATATGCTGGCGGCATTGCTGCGCGAGCGGATGGATGGCACCCCGATACCTAATGCATTGGAAAAGACGGTTGAGCGTCATCGTGCCTCGGTTGAGGCGCAAGGGGCGGCTGCGCTGGACGCGCTTGCCAAGGGCAGCTTGACTCAAGCCGAGTTCGCCCAGGGCATTTATGATTTGTTACAAGACCTCGGCATTGATGAAGGCACGCGTGGTGACGGCAAAGGCGAGCGCAAGGACGGCAAAACCCAGCCTGAAAACGGGCAGGAGGAGTCGGACGATGCGATTAATACTGACTCCGAGCAGGTGGACGCCCAGCAGAAGAAAGATCCCGAAGGCACGGAACAGAAAAAGGACGACGCAGGCCAGCAGCAACGACCCGCCACGCCAGAAGAACTGCAGAATGCGGCTGGCGAGGAGGAGAGCGACCAGAACGAGGCGGATGCCGATAACGAGCCGCCAGCTTTTGGAGAGGCGTTCAAGAGTGATTTCTACCGCGTGTTCACGCGCGAGCACGACCAGACCGTGATGGCCGATGAACTGGCGGATGAGGAAGAATTACAACGCCTGCGCACACAGCTTGATCAGAAACTTCTGCAATTCCATGGGGTGACCAGCCGCCTTTCCAGCCGTTTGCAACGGTTGCTCATGGCGCAGCGGATGCGCCACTGGGAATTCGAGCAGGAAGAGGGCATGATCGATGCCGCACGCCTGACGCAGGTGGTCATCTCGCCGGATTACCCGTATTATTATAAGCGCGAGCGGGACACGGAATTCCGCGATACGGTGGTGACGCTGTTGCTCGATAACTCCGGATCGATGCGTGGTCGCCCCATCACGGTCGCGGCGTTATCGGCGGATATTCTGGCGCGTACGCTGGAGCGTTGCGGCGTGAAAG
>VGDC01000310.1 GCA_016869895.1 Alphaproteobacteria bacterium | reverse complement strand
CCATCTGCTGCCACAGGCGGAACGCCTTCAAACGCCACTCCAGCATCCATTCCGGCTCTTCTTTCTTGGCGGAGATAAGACGCACGATGTCTTCGTTCACGCCCAGCGGCGCATAATCCATCTCGATCTCGGTCTCGAAGCCGTATTTGTACTTCTGGGCGAGGGACTCGTCCATGATCTCCTGATTGGTCTGTGCGGGCTGATTATTCATTATCTCACCATATCCGCTACGGATGTCTCTCGCAGCATATTCAATATCTTAGCATTGATGCCGTCCCATCCACCGCGCATGGGGCAGGTGTGGACGATCTGGCAGTCATCGGCCTTGTGGCCCTGCGCGCAGGAGACAATCTGCACAGGCCCTTCCAGCGCGAAGATGACCTCCGCCACGGAGATGCTCTGCGCGTCCCGCGCCAGCGAATAGCCGCCGTTCACCCCGCGCGAAGAGGTCAAAACCCCGTTCTTCGCCAGAACTTTCAGGCACTTGGCCACGGTCGCTTTTGGCAGTTTCAGTTCATCGGACAGGCTGGTGGCGGTGTGCACGCGCGCTGGCGTCGCGGCGATATGCACCACGATGACCCCTGCGTAATCCGCCATTTTGCTCAGTCGAAGCATGATAGCCTGCACCTTGGATGAATTTTAGAACGCTTCCAGAGTAATCGAAAACGCGTGGAATGTGTACCTATTTCGTACTCATTCCGCAAGCGAAAAAGGGGATATACACGCTTTTTCCTGATTTTTCCAGTGACAACCGCTCGCAACTGCGCTATCTCTTCGCGGCATCTAACTGATGCGCAGATGCGCATACAGCCTTGAGCCCCGCCCCATGTGAGCGCCAGCAGGCGCGCAGCGGGGGCAAACACAGAATAGGTGCCACATGACCATTATCGAAGCTCTCACGTTCGACGACGTTCTCCTCAAACCCCGCTATTCCGAGGTTCTCCCCCATCAGGTGAACACGAGCACGTTCATCACGCGCAACATCCAGCTTGGTATACCGCTGGTCTCCGCCGCAATGGATACGGTGACGGAGCATCAGCTGGCCATTATCCTCGCCCAGCACGGCGGCATCGGCACCATCCACAAGAACCTCGACATCGCCCAGCAGGCCGCAGAAGTCCAGCGCGTGAAGAAATTCGAATCAGGCATGGTCGTCGACCCTGTCACCATCGAACCGACCGCCACCCTCGCGCAGGCGCAGGAATTGATGGCACAGTATAATATATCCGGTCTGCCCGTCGCCGAGAAATCCGGCAAGCTGGTCGGCATCCTCACCAACCGAGATGTGCGCTTCGCCACCAATAAAAAGCAGAAAATCAGCGAGTTGATGACCCATGAGAACCTCGTCACCGTCAGCGAGGGCATCAGCAAAGAAGAAGCCAAGAAACTCCTCCACAAACACCGCATCGAGAAACTGCTGGTGGTGGATAAGAAATACCACTGCATCGGCCTCATCACCGTCAAAGACATCGAAAAAGCCGTGAAATTCCCTGAAGCAGCGAAGGATGCCAAGGGTCGTCTGCGCGTCGGTGCAGCAACCGGCACAGGTGAAGCGGGTTTTGAGCGCGCCGCTGCGCTGGCCGATGCGGAAGTGGATATGATCGTGGTGGACACCGCCCATGGCCATTCCAAAGGGGTGATGGACACGGTGAAAGCCATCAAGAAGAAATGGGGTCACATTGACGTGGTCGCGGGCAACATCGCCACCGCCGAAGCCGCCAAAGCGCTCATCGGTGCGGGTGTGGACGCGGTGAAGGTCGGCATCGGCCCCGGTTCCATCTGCACCACGCGTATCGTCGCGGGTGTCGGCGTTCCCCAGCTTTCCGCGATTATGGACGTCGCTTCCGTCTGCAATAAGAAAGGCATTCCCTTCATCGCCGATGGCGGCGTGAAGTTCAGCGGCGATTTGGCCAAAGCCATCGCAGCGGGTGCATCCTGCGTCATGGTCGGCGGTTTGCTCGCGGGCACGGAAGAATCCCCTGGCGATGTCATTCTGTATAATGGCCGTTCGTACAAATCCTACCGCGGCATGGGTTCTGTCGGGGCGATGCAGCGCGGCTCGGCTGACCGTTACTTCCAGCAGGAAGTGCGCGAGACGATGAAGCTCGTGCCCGAAGGCATCGAAGGCCGCGTGCCCTATAAAGGTTCGGCTTCCGGCGTCATCCACCAGCTTGTCGGCGGTTTGAAAGCGTCGATGGGTTACACGGGCAGCGCATCCTTGGACGACTTCCGCAAGAATGCACAATTCGTGCGCATCACGGGTTCTGGCCTGAAGGAAAGCCATGTCCACGATGTGACCATCACCCGCGAATCCCCCAATTACCGTGTAGGCAGTGAATAAAGCATGCATAGTCGTTCGAGTTTGTTAAAGGACATGAGCGAAAATGTTTTGCTTTTTATGACCCGCAGCGCAGTGTACGTTGCAGTACATGAGCAGCGGAAGCATGGAAAGCATGCATTTGCAGCCATGTACATTAATGAAGGCGAATGACTATGACCCCTGGAGCCC
>VGDC01000309.1 GCA_016869895.1 Alphaproteobacteria bacterium | reverse complement strand
CGGCCAATTCGTTGACATTTGTGGCACCTCGATCGGTAAAGGTTTCGCCGGTGTTATGAAACGTCATAATTTTGCTGGACTTGAAGCTTCACATGGTGTATCCATCTCGCACCGTTCACACGGGTCGACTGGTCAGCGCCAAGATCCAGGCCGCGTTTTCAAGGGTAAGAAAATGGCTGGTCACCTTGGAGACAAGCGCACGACCACCCAGAATCTTCTGGTCATGTCCACCCTTGAAGATGAAGGAGTGATCCTCATCCGTGGTGCGGTTCCGGGCTCTAAAGGCTCCTATGTACTGATCTCTGACGCCGTTAAACGTGCGTTGCCGCCAAGCGCTCCGATTCCCGCAGCGCTCAAGAGCAGCAAAGCAGCTGTAGCCGCCGAGGAAAAGACCGAAGTTGCCCCTGCCGCGAATGCGGAGCAGGCTGCGACTCCGGCGAATTCTGCTTCTTCTGAAGAAGCGCAGGGTGATAATAACGCTTAAGGAAGCACCAGGATTAAAGTAGTAGAGACTGACCTATGAAAACCAAGGTAGTAAATCTGGATAACAAGGCGTCGGGCGAAGTTGAGCTTGATGCAGCCGTGTTCGGCCTTCCGGTGCGCGCAGACCTTCTGCAGCGCGTGGTCGAGTGGCAGCGTGCCAAAGCCCGCTCCGGCACCCATAAGACCAAGGGTGTGAGCGAGATCAGCGGTACCGGCAAAAAGCCCTTCAAACAGAAAGGCACCGGTAATGCTCGTCAGGGTAGCTTGCGCTCCCCGCAGTTCCGTGGTGGTGCGACCATCTTCGGCCCCGTCGTTCGCAGCCATGCGTATGACCTGCCCAAGAAAGTCCGTAAGCTCGGCCTGAAGACCGCTCTTTCCGCGAAACAGGCGGAAGGCAAGCTCTTCGTGTGGAGCGATGCGAAGCTCGGCGCAGCCAAGACCAAGGAAGTCGTTGCGAAGTTCGCGGCGCTTGGCCTGAAGTCCCCGCTCATCATCGACGGTAACGATGTGGACGTGCATTTCGCTCAGTCCATCCGTAACCTGCATGGTTTCGATGTCCTGCCGCAGATCGGCGCTAACGTATATGACATCCTTCGTCACGAAGAACTCGTGTTGACGCAGGAAGCTGTCAAACTCCTGGAGGCTCGACTGAAATGAGCAAGAAGAAAGCAGCAGCACCGGCTGTAAAAGCCCATCAGTACTCCGTACTGCAGGCTCCGGTCATCACCGAGAAGTCCACCGCCGCTTCCGAGCACGGTAAAGTCGTCTTCAAGATCGCTCCCACCGCGACCAAAGCGGACGTGAAAGCGGCTGTTGAAGCCATCTTCGCTGTCGAAGTCGTGAAGGTGAACACCGCCGTGACCAAGGGCAAGAAAAAAGTATTCCGTGGCCGTGCCGGTCAGCGTTCCGATGTCAAGAAAGCCATCGTGACCCTGAAAGAAGGCCAGTCCATCGATTTCGCAGCTGGAGTTAAGTAAATGGCCCTTAAGTCTTTCAAACCGACGACCCCGTCGCAGCGCGAACTGGTTCTCATCGACCGTTCCGAGCTTCACAAAGGTAAGCCGGTCAAGCACCTCACCGAAGGTCTGACCAAGACCGGTGGCCGCAACAACACGGGCCGCAACGTATCCCGTCGCGTCGGTGGTGGTCACAAGCGTCGTTACCGCCTGGTCGATTTCAAGCGTCGTAAATTCGACGTGCCCGCGACCGTGGAGCGTATCGAGTATGATCCGAACCGCACCGCGTTCATCGCCCTGATCAAATACAATGACGGTGAGCTGGCTTACATCATCGCTCCGCAGCGTTTGGCTGCAGGTGACGTGGTCGTCTCCGGCGAGCGTGCCGACATCAAGACCGGCAACGCGCTTCCGCTGAAGAACATCCCCGTCGGCACCCTGGTGCACAACGTCGAGCTGAAGCCTCTCAAAGGTGGTCAGCTGGCGCGCTCCGCTGGTGCATACGTTCAGGTCGTCGGTAAGGATTCCGGCAACGTGCTCATCAAACTGCGTTCCGGCGAAGTGCGTCTGGTCAGCGGTGAGTGCCTTGCGACCATCGGTTCCGTATCCAACCAGGATCAGCAGAACGTCAACCTCGGTAAAGCGGGTCGTAGCCGCTGGCTCGGTATCCGTCCTGTGGTTCGTGGTGTTGCGATGAACCCTGTCGATCACCCGCATGGTGGTGGTGAAGGCCGCACCTCCGGTGGCCGTCACCCAGTGACGCCATGGGGCAAGTGCACCAAAGGTAAGAAAACCCGTTCGAACAAAGCGACTGACAAGCTCATCGTCCGTAGCCGTCATCGCGCGAAAAAGAAATAAGTTTAGGTAGAGGATAGCATAGTGGCTAGATCTGTTTGGAAAGGTCCGTTCGTTGACGGATATCTCTTGAAAAAGGCCGAAGAAGCTCGCGCTTCTGGTCGTAACCAAGTCATCAAGACCTGGTCGCGCCGTTCGACCATCCTGCCGCAGTTCATCGCGCTGACCTTCGGCGTGTATAACGGCAACAAATTCATTCCCGTATTGGTGACCGAAGATATGG
>VGDC01000308.1 GCA_016869895.1 Alphaproteobacteria bacterium | reverse complement strand
CGTGCCGGGATTGAACATGGGGTGTTTATCGCTATCCACCACGTCAATCTGCAGACCTTCGGGGGTGATTTTGATGAGGACGTTCTGGGCGAGTTCGTCCTGCAATTCTTCCATCGCCTGCTTAATCTGCTCCTGCGTCTTATCGAACTCGGCCTGTTCGAGGTCGGCGTCGATGATGGTATCTTTGGTGTTCTTACCGGGACCGGCAGGCGTGCCGCCCTTAATGACCGCGACGGTGGATTTGTCGCTCTTATCCGTGCCATCCGTGCTGGTGGTGCCGCCGCCCGAACCCATGCCCGTCCCACTACCGATGGCGGTGGTGGGGGTGAAATAATCGGCGATGCCCTCTTTCTGGGCTTCGCTGGTGGAGGAGAGCAGCCAGAGGAGCAGGAAGAAGGCCATCATCGCGGTGACGAAGTCGGCATAAGCCACTTTCCATGCGCCGCCGTGGTGGCCGCCGCTGACCTTCTTAATCTTCTTGATGATGATGGTCGGCTCTTTACCCGCTGCCATGGTTCACCCCTTATGAAGGCTGTGGCTGTTGTTCATCAAGTGGCCCTGCTTGTTAGGTAGCCGGAGTCGCCGCCAGCGCCGCTTCCACATCCTTGAAGGCGGGGCGGTCGTGGTCGTCGATGGAGTTGCGGGCGAATTCCACGGAAATCACCGGTGCGTTGCCCTTCACATGGGCGAGGAGCGCGACTTTGATGACTTCGATGTATTTCACTTTGGCGGTATAGTAAGAGCCGATATAGCGTGCCATCGGCGCCATGAGGCCGTAGGACACGAGAACCCCCAAGAACGTACCCACCAGCGCCGCACCGATGAGTTTACCGAGGACTTCCGGCGGCTCGGTGATACTGCCCATGGTCACGATCACCCCCAGAACCGCCGCGACGATACCCAGCGCGGGCATGGCATCCGCCACGTTGTTGATGGCATGTTCGATGTGGCCGCCGTGGCCACGGTGGGTCTCAAGGTCGATCTCCATCATATCGTCGAGCTGGTACTGGTCTTCCATGCCCATGGTCATGATGCGCAGGTAATCGCAGAAGAAATTGGTGGCCTCATGGTTGGCGAGGAATTTGGGCGCGAGCTTGAAGATGCTGCTGTTCTCGGGCGCTTCAATGTGGCCTTCAATCTCCAGCATGCCTTTGGAACGCATGGTCTTGAAAGTGGCGGAAAGCATCACCAGAAGTTCGGTGTAGTCCTTTTGGCCGTAGGGCATGCCCTTCATGAGGTATTTGAAGCTTTTCAACGAATCCTTCAGCAACGCACCGGGCGTGCCGATGATGAACGAGCCGATGGCCGCGCCGATGATGATGAGGAATTCGGTCGGCTGCCAGAGGACTTCGAGTTTACCATGGTGGAGGACATAGCCGCCAAGTACGCAACCGATAACGACAACAAAACCGATAATGAACTTCATGGGATGTTCGAGCCTTCCGCTTAAGCCTAAGCAACCTGTGTGCACTGATACACCCGAAGGTGCATAACCCTTCCAGTATTAGGTGTTAGCACCCCTGCCCGTCAACGTTTTTTCGTGCTTTTTCGACAGAATAGCGACGGAGGCGTGATGATTTTCAGTTGCCGCGTGGCACAGGCGGATTTACACTGAGAGGCAAATAACGCCGTATAGACAAGGCAGACCGCATGAACACTCGCGCTAAACGCTCGCCATCCCGCCGCGCAGGCTTCACTCTCGTCGAACTTTCCGTGGTGCTGGTGATCATCTCGCTGCTGGTGGGCGCCATCGTCGCGGGAACGTCGCTGGTGCGTGCCGCCCGCGTCAAATCCGTCACCAGCGACAAAGAAGCCTATCAGAACGCGATGCTCGCCTTCCGCGATAAATACAACGCGCTGCCCGGCGATATGGCCAATGCCACCGATATCTGGGGATATGCCACTGGCGTGGCCGGCCCTATCACCGTGGCAAAAGACAACGCCTGCGCCCAACTCCTGACCTATAGCACCAATAAAGCGACCTGTAACGGCAACGGCAACGACCGCATCTATGAAAGAACGGGCGCGGGATATTTCGGCCATGAGCAGTACCGCGTGTGGCAGCACCTGTCGAATGCGGGCATGATCGAAGGAACGTATAGCGGTGTCATCGATTGTAACTCCAGCACCGCCATCTGCGCCGCACCGGGAGTGAATACCCCTGTATCCAGCATGCCCGATGCCACATGGTACATCGCCGACCCCAATGGCGAGCCTCCGGGTAGCCCTTGGTTCGACCTGCTGTGGACGAACCGTATCGAAAAACATCTGCTGTATTTCGGTGGCACGATCGTCTCGAACTACAGAACGGCCAATTCGAACCCGTTCCAGTCCATCCTCACTCCTGCGGAGGCATGGGCCATCGACGATAAATACGACGACGGCTTCCCCGGACGAGGCAGAGTGCGCGTTATTTCACCTGACCCGGGAAACCCCTTCACCGCTTCGCCACAGCTCTGCGCGACGACCGCAAACTCGACCACCGCAGTGTATAACCTCACCAAGACCACCCTCGAATGCAGCAT
>VGDC01000307.1 GCA_016869895.1 Alphaproteobacteria bacterium | reverse complement strand
ATTGTCTCGTCGGGCGCAACGGCAGCGGCAAATCCACCCTTTTCCGCCTCATCGTGGGGGAGCGGGAGCCGGATGCCGGCGAGCGATTCGTGCGCCAAGGCGTCAGCATCGGCTATCTCCCCCAGCAGATGGACGATTTGCCCGGCCAGACCGTTTATGAATACGTCTGCACGGGGCTGCCCGCCAATGAGCGTGGCGAAGAGCATCATTACAAGGTCGACCGCGTGCTTGAGCCGCTGGATGTGCAGGGTGAATTGGCGATGGCATCCCTTTCCGGCGGTCAGAAACGCCGCGCCGCGCTGGCGCGCGCGCTCATCACCGAGCCGGACATCCTGCTGCTCGACGAACCCACCAACCATCTGGACATCGCCGCCATCGCATGGCTTGAGGGTTATCTGCGCGAGTTCCGCGGCGGGGTCATCATCATCAGCCACGACCGCCGCTTCCTTGAGCAATCCTCCAACCGCACCCTCTGGATAGACCGTGGCACCATGCGCGCGCTGGGCAAAGGATACGGCGATTTCGAGGAATGGTCGGAAATGGTCAACGAAGAGGAAGAAGCCAAGCTGCAAAAGCTGGGGCGCAAACTCTCCGAGGAGGAACACTGGCGCGAGCGCGGGGTGACCGCCCGTCGCAAACGTAACATGCGCCGCATGGGCGAGCTTCACACCCTACGTGAGAAACTAAAGCGCGACCGCTCCAAATTCGTGGCGGGTGGCAGCATGGTACAGCTTCCACCGCTCAAGGAATCCGAAGCCTCCAAGCTCGTCGCCGAGCTGGAGAATGTCGCCAAAGCCTTCGGCGACAAGCGCATCATCAACTCCCTCACCACCCGCATTTTGCGGGGGGATAAGATTGGGGTGATAGGGAGGAACGGAACGGGAAAATCCACGTTATTAAAGATGCTTATCGGAAATTTAGAGCCAGATTCTGGCCGAATTTCGCGCGGAAAGACGCTAAAAATCGCCTATTTTGATCAAAACCGTGCGCAATTAGACCCCAAAAAGACGCTTTGGGAGACACTCGCGCCAGATGGCAACGATATGGTGCATGTCGGCGGCACAGTGAAACATGTCATCGGCTATCTCAAGGATTTCCTCTTCGACCCGAAACAGGCGAAGACCCCTGTGAGCGCATTATCCGGTGGGGAAGCGAACCGCCTTCTGTTGGCGCAGATTCTCTCCCAGCCGTCCGATGTGCTGGTGCTCGATGAGCCGACCAACGACCTTGATATGGATACGCTCGACATGCTGCAGGAGATGCTGGCGGATTATCCCGGCACGGTCATATTGGTGAGCCACGACCGTGATTTCCTCGACCGTACCGTGACCCGCACTATGGCCTGCGAGGGGGATGGTGTGGTGATGGAATATGTGGGCGGATATGAGGATTATCTTATCCAGAGCGCGGAATGGAAGAAGAAGCAGCAGGCGCAGGCGGTGAAGAAGGATCCGAAGTCCACACCGGAAACCGCAGCTAAACCCGCGAATACACCTGCACCGAAAGCGGCGACGAAACTGACCTTCAAACAGCAACGCGCGCTGGATATGCTTCCTGATTACATCAGCGAATTGGAAGAAGAAGTCGTCGCGCTGGAAGCTGCGCTGGCCGACGCGAGCTTTTACACCAAGAATCCCGCAGGGTTCGCGGAATCCACCACGAAGCTGGCGGCGGTGCGCGATGCACTGGCGAAGGCGGAGGAGGAATGGCTGGAAGTGGCCATGCTGGCGGAGCAATTCCGCAAATAAAATGCCTTATTGGGCGGATTCAGGAATCATATCCATCGCAGGTGCCGCAGGCGCAGAGGGAGCAGAGGGAGCATCCACCTTCGGCTCTTCTTTCTTCTGCTGCTGGTTCTTCAAAATGGCGCGGAACTGGGAGACGAAGCTGTTGTGCTCATCCAGCGTGACCGAGAAGTTATGCCCACCACGCCCATCGGCGACGAAGAAGATGTAGTTCGTCTCTTCCGGATCGAAGGCGGCAGCCAAAGCCTGACGACCCGGGCTGGCGATGGGGCCAGGGGGGAGGCCGACGGTGACGTAAGTGTTATAGGGCGATTCCATGCGCAAATCGCTGTATTTCAACGGGCGGCCAAGGGCTTCCTTGCCTTTGGTGATGGCGTAAATCACAGTTGGGTCGGCTTGCAGGAGCATGCCTTTTCGCAAGCGATTGATATAGACAGAGGAGACGGTGCGATATTCGCTGGAGACGCCGGTCTCCTTCTCGATGATGGAAGCCAGCACCAAGGCTTCCTGCGGGGTGCGGAAGGGCAGGTCTGGACGGCGTTTCTCCCAGAGTTCCATGAGCAGGGTGCGCATGTCGCGCTTCATGCGACCAACCAGTTCGGAACGGTTATCGCCACGGGAGAAGTAATAGGTGTCGGGCAGCAGCTCGCCTTCCTGAATATCGGCGGGGATGTCGCCACTCAGCCGGTCATCCGCCTCCACCAGCGCAAGGACGGTGGTAGTCGTCAAGCCTTCGGGAATGGTGATTTTGTGGACGACGGTCTTGCCTTCGACAAGGGAGGAGAGGACTTCCTTAGGGGA
>VGDC01000306.1 GCA_016869895.1 Alphaproteobacteria bacterium | reverse complement strand
ACCGAGCCGCTCATCCGCGTCATGGTCGAAGCGGAGGATACCGCACAGGTCGATAAATCCATCTCCTTCCTCGCCTCCGCCATCGAAGACGCCATGGCGCAGAAAGCCTGAAATAATTAATGGTTGATTCTGCGCGGAACTTCGGGTAGAAAGAACGGCCTTATTACCCCAGCCCAACGGCTGGCAGCGCGCTGTAGCGCGAAAAATTCATCTTTTGGAGATTAACCATGAAACCGAATGTACACCCTGACTACCACGAGATCACCATCAAAACCACCGATGGCAAAACCCGCAAAAGCCGTTCCACCTGGGGCAAAGCCGGCGACGTGATGCAGCTCGAAGTCGACCCCGCCTCCCACCCCGCGTGGACGGGGAATGCGGGTTCGCTGCGTAAAACCGGTCAGGTCGAGAAATTCGCGAATAAATTCGGTAACATCGGCGTGAAAAAGTAATCTTTTTCGCTCGATTCACGACGAAAAACGCACGAAAAACCCGCTTTTCCAAGCGGGTTTTTTTTGTATTCTGGGGGGAAGAACAAAAAGGGAACTGCGCATCATGAACCGAAGAATACTCGCCCCGCTTATCGCCTGCATCTGCTTGAGCATCAGCGTGCCTGCACAGGCGACCCAAAAACCGGATAAGCTTGAGAAGTATCTGCAAGAAGCGCAGACGGCATACGGTTCATATGCGCAGTTCGAGCTTTCCAGAGCCTATTATTTCGGAATCGATGGCGCAAAAAAGGACGAGGGGGAAGCCTATTACTGGGCTTCCATCTGCGCAAAAGGCCTCAAGAACACCGCTTCCTTCGAAGAGCAGATCACCGATATGGAGAGAATGGCGTTCATCGAAGAGACGAACCGCCCCGGAGTCGACCCGCTGGGGGCATATACCATGAAACTATTGCTTGACCCCGAAATGCGCATTGTCTGCGAAGACATGGTGACCGTGCTGGGAGAGAAATTGCCTGCCGCGAAGAAGCGGGAGATGGATGCCAAGGCGGCATCATGGGTGGCGGAACAAGCCCACGCCGAAGCCCCTTTCGATGAAGCACAGTTCCAACGATTCCTGATAAAACAACGGCTGGCCTCGGAAGCGACTGCCCCGAAGGCGGATCCGGAGGGGATTTCCAAATTGCTCGCCCAAGGGGGGGATGCGTATCTCAAACAGCCGAAAGCCACCCAATGGTTGAAAAAGGCCACGGAAAATGGCGCGACCGAGGCGATGGAAACGCTCATCGACGGCGGCATGAACCAACCGGAATACCTGCGGGACGCACTTGAAGTGGCACTGGACAACAATGATGCGAAAGCGGAGAAGTTACTGCGCGATAAAGGCGCGCCGTGGAACGAGGAGCTGGCAAGCCGCGGTTTGATCGGCGCGATGAAGGCGAATGATGCAGCGCGCGCGGATGCTTATGTGAAAAACGGCGCGACGCTGGGCAATGACCCGTACAAGTCTAAATCCCTGTTATCCGCACTTATTCAGGAAAACAACGTGCCGATGATCAAACGATATATCGCGTTGGGCGGCACAGTGCCGAGCTCGGGCGCAAATAGCTCCGGCGAACCGTTGCAAGCAGCAGCGCAATATGCGGATGGCAAGACACTCGATGTCCTGTTCAACACAGGCATCGCCAAGGAGGAGAAATTCGAGAGCGCTTCATTCCTTGATAGCGCCGTGCGTTCACGGAATCTGGCCGCCGTGCAGAAAGTCTTGCCATTGGCCACTTTGCAAGAGGCCGAGAAAACCAAACTGATGGCGAATGCGGTGAATAACTACCACAAGCCCATCGTGGATTATCTGCTCGGCAAGGGCTTCACGCTGACAGAAGAGCAAAAGACCACCATCGCCACATGCGCGCCAGAAGAGCTGGTGTGTGAAGGCGGGCGGAAGATATACGGCGGCCCTCCCCATTGCCAGCCGATACGTTGCATCGAGAAACCCAAAGCGCCTTTGCAAGAGCCCGTAGCGCATCCATCAAACACCGCGAACGCCAAGGCGCTGGAGGTGTTCAGCAACGGAAGCTCCAAAGAAAAAACCGCCCTCATCGACACCATCCAAAAGACCCCCGGCCTCTATTCGCCAAGGGTGCTGAATGCCATGTCGCATGCGTTGTTCCATAAATTGCGGGATGATGAAGGCATCTTCTGGGGATTAGCCGCAGAAATGCGCCATGAGGCAGACTCCAAAATCTGCCCCCTCAATGAAGGGCAAGTAAGTTACACCGGCGCATTATACTCAACTACTCATGATTTCTACAAACGCCGCGAACCCGAAAAGGTGAAAGAGGCGCTGGAACGGGTGCGCGCATGGGATGCGGAAACGCCCTATGACTATAACCCGCAATCGAGCCTGTATCTTTCCACCTGCGTGGCACCTGAGCGATGGGAGGGAATCCGCGCGGCGGTGCGCCGGACATTCGTCTATTCGAGCCAGACACCGCTTCCCGAGCCGAAAACGGAAATGTTGAAGATGGATGAACTGCTACCCCGCGCCGAAAAGGGCGATGTGGAAGCACAGCACCAGCTTGGATATTGCTATCTTATTCCTATGCAATGCCGC
>VGDC01000305.1 GCA_016869895.1 Alphaproteobacteria bacterium | reverse complement strand
GAACGCCGCGCGATGGATCGGAAGCTGTGCAGGGCGGCCTATCGTGCTGCCGATGCGGGCTTTCTCCATATCGGGGAAATTTGGATCTGCACCATTGTCGAGCAGCAGGCGCGCAAGCGGCAGGGCTTTGCTTTCCACCGCGCGAATGAGCGGAGTGGAGCTGTTCTTGATGGTGTTGGGGTCTGCGCCGTGCTCCAGCGCCCATTTGGCAAGCTTATAGCTCTCGTCCTTGTTGGTCTGGCTTTCGTTGGCGGCTTTCATCAACACGTTCGCGCCACCATCGCTGAGCGGCAAATCAATGTTCGCTCCGTCCTTCAGCGCGGCTTCGGCGGCTTTCAGGTCGTTATCCGCAATCGCTTTGTTGAAGCGCACCTGTGGCGAGGGGACATAGGCCGCAGCGGGCGTGGGATTGGTGTTTTCTTCGGTCATGACGCTTCCAATTTCCGGATGCGCGAGCGAACAGCCCGCGACGATGATTCCGCGATTTCAAACCACGAAACTATCAGAAGAATATGACAGCATTATGACAAAAGCGGGATTCTTTTCCCCTCAGGCGGCTGCGTCCCATTTCGGGGCGAAATCGGGATTAATCAACCGCTTGTTCTGCTTGGTCAGCGCGGTGATGCGCGCCATCTCCTCGTCGGTCAAGGCGAAGTCGAACAGGGCGAAATTGCTCTCGATATGCGCAGAAGTCGCCGATTTCGGAATGGCCACCACATCGGGCTGCTGGATGTGCCAGCGGAGGATGATCTGCGATTCGGTCTTGCCATGCTTCTGGGCGATTTCGCGGATGGTCGCATCCGCCAGTTTCATGCGCCCAAGGGGGCTATAGGCGGTCAGGAACATGTCATGGGCGCGGGCATAGTCCAACACCGGTTCCTGCGACAGGTACGGGTGGTATTCCACCTGATTGGTGGCGAGGTCGGCACCCAAGCCGTCCACGCATGCCGCCATCTGCGACACGGTGAAATTGCTGACGCCGATGAGGCGCGTTTTGCCCTTCTCCTGCATGGATTTGAGGGCGGGGATGGTGTCGGACAGCGGCACTTCGTCGACCGGCCAATGGATGAGCAGCAAATCCACATAATCCGTGCGGAGTTTGCGCAGGCTTTCATCCAGCGAATCTTCCAGTTTCTTCGCAGAGACGTTATCACGCCAAATCTTCGTGGTGAGGAAAATATCCTGACGCGCCACGCCGCTTTCGGCGATGGCCTGCCCCACTTCGGCTTCATTGCCATAAATCTGCGCGGTGTCGATATGGCGATAGCCGGTTTTCAGTGCGAAGTGGGTCGCATCGAGGCACACGCCGCCCTCCAGCATCCATGTGCCGAAGCCGAGTTTAGGGATGTTGATGCCGCTTTTCTGCACGAATTCCATGGGAAATCTCCTTGTGATTATTCTGCGGGAAGCTTACCCCCCGCAGCATAAAAAACCTATGGCGCGCTATCAGCGCAGGTATTCGGCGTGGTGACGCAGGTGGTCGTCGATGAAGGTCTGGATGAAGAAGTAGCCGTGGTCGTAGCCTTCTTGCAAGCGCAGTTCCAGCGGGAAATCCGCCTCGCCGCAGGCTTCCGCCAGCGCATAAGGCTTGAGGCTGGTATCGAAGAATTTATCCGCCGTGCCCTGATCGACCAGCAAGGTCGGCTCGTTCGGGCGTACCTTGTAATCCTTCAGCAGTTCGGTGGCATCGTATTTCGCCCAAGCGGACTGGTCATCACCCAGATAGGCGCGGAAGGCCTTTTCGCCCCACTGGCTGCGGATGGGCGAGGAGATCGGCGCGAAGACCGACACGGAACGGAACATGCCGGGATTACGCAGGTGCAGAACCAGCGCGCCATGCCCGCCCATGGAATGGCCGAATATTCCGAGGCGGTCGCCGTCGATGGGGAAATTGCGCAGCACCATTTCACGCAGTTCCTGCGTGATGTAGCTATCCATCTGATAATTCTTCGCCCAAGGCTCTTGCGTGGCGTTCAGATAGAACCCCGCGCCTTTGCCGAGTTCGCCCGAATCGTCGCTGGGCACATCATCGCCGCGTGGAGAGGTATCGGGCACGATGATGGCCAGACCCAGCTCCGCCGCCATACGATAAGCCCCTGCTTTTGTGGTGAAATTCTCTTCCGTGCAGGTCAGGCCGGAAAGGAAGAACAAGGCGGGGAATTTGGCAGCCGTATCACGCTCGGCTTCAGGCGGCAGGAATACGGTGAAGCGCATAGCGCATTTGGTGGTGGGGGAAAGATGGCGGTAATATCCCAATTTCCCTTCGTGGCAGAGATGCTCGGAGATGACCTCGAAACCCGTTCCTTTAATCGGCATCGCTGCCTCCTTCCTTCAGTAAATGATGACGCTGCGGATGCTCTCGCCCTTGTGCATCAGGTCGAAGGCTTTGTTGATGTCCTCCAACGGCATGGTGTGGGTGATGAGGCTGTCGATGTCGATTTTGCCGTCCATATACCAATCGACGATCTTGGGCACATCGGTGCGGCCACGCGCGCCGCCGAAGGCCGAACCGCGCCAGACACGCCCCGTGACCAGCTGGAACGGGCGAGTGGAGATTTCCTGCCCTG